>DATJPE010000098.1 GCA_035506535.1 Actinomycetes bacterium
CCAGGGCCGGATCGCCCGCACCATCGCCGGGCCGAAGGTGAGCTGCTCGACGAAGTGGCCGTCCATCACGTCGACGTGGATCCAGTCGGCGCCGGCGGCCTCGACCGCGGCCACCTCCTCGCCCATCCGGGCGAAGTCGGCGGCCAGGATGGACGGTGCGATGAGGGTCATCCCGCCCTACCCTCAGCCTCCGCCTCGCCCTCCGGCTGTCCGGGGTCGCTGCCACGGTGGACGACGAAGGCCAGCGCCTGGGTCTGCCGCCGCCGGTCGTGGGCGACGACGCGGACCAGGTCGCCGGGATGGGCCGCCGAGCACGCATCGGCCTCGGCGAGCACGTCGGCCGCGTCGAGGGCGTCGAACATCGGCAGCTTCCACAGGTACCAGAAGGTCTTGCCGGCCCGGGCGGGCTCGACGTGCTCCACGGCGCAGGTCCAGCCGCGGGACAGGGCGTAGGCGACCTGCCGGGCAATCTCCTCGCTGCTCAGCGGCGGCAGGTAGGAGAAGGTGCCGAACCGGCGGGAAGCCGGATCGTCCACCCTGGAACGGAAGGCCTGGATCGTCATGGTGGTGGCTCCTCTACCAGTTCGGTGCACGGGATCGCGGTCAGGCGGGGGCGAGCTTGTCGACGACGTCGTAGTCGAACCTGATCTCCTTCCAGGTCTCCATCGCCGCGGCCAGCTCGGGGCTGCTCCCGGCCGCCCGGGTGAGCACCGCGCGGGCCTCCCGCTCCACGTCGCGGCCCTCGTTGCGGGCCTGCACGCACGCCTCCACCGCGACCCGGTTCGCGGTCGCGCCGGCCGCGTTGCCCCAGGGGTGGCCGAGCGTCCCGCCACCGAACTGCAGCACCGAGTCGTCGCCGAAGATCGAGACCAGCGCGGGTACGTGCCAGACGTGGATGCCGCCGGAGGCGACCGGGAACAGCCCGGGCATGTGGCCGAAGTCCTGGTCGAAGAACAGTCCGCGGCTGCGGTCCTCGGCCACGAACGACTCGCGCATCAGGTCGATCCAGCCGAGCGTCGCCTGGCGGTCGCCCTCGAGCTTGCCGACCACCGTCCCCGAGTGCAGGTGGTCGCCACCGGAGAGCCGCAGCGCCTTGGTGAGCACCCGGAAGTGGATGCCGTGATACGGGTTGCGGTCGAGGACGGCGTGCATCGCCCGATGGATGTGCAGGAGCATCCCGTTGCGGCGCGCCCAGTTCGCCAGCGAGGTGTTCGCGGTGAACCCGGCGGTGAGGAAGTCGTGCATGATGATCGGCATCTCGAGGGACTTGGCGAACTCGGCGCGTTCGAACATGTCCTCGACGGTGCCGGCCGTGACGTTCAGGTAGTGGCCCTTGCGCTCGCCGGTCTCCGCCTCCGCCTGCTTCACCGCCTCCGCCACGTAGCGGAAGCGGTCGCGCCAGCGCATGAACGGCTGGGAGTTGACGTTCTCGTCGTCCTTGGTGAAGTCGTTGCCGCCCCGGAGCACCTCGTAGACGGCGCGGCCGTAGTTCTTCGCCGAGAGCCCCAGCTTCGGCTTGATCGTCGATCCGAGGAGCGGTCGCCCGTACTTGTCCATCGTGTCCCGCTCGACGGTGATGCCGTTGGGCGGGCCGCCGCAGCTGAGCACGAAGGGCAGCGGGAAGCGGATGTCCTCCAGCCGCAGGGACCGGATCGCCTTGAAGCCGAAGACGTTGCCGACGAGCGAGGTCAGCACGTTGACGATGGACCCCTCCTCGAACAGGTCGAGCGGATAGGCGACGAAGGCGTAGAACGCGTCGAGGTCACCGGGCACGGGCTCGATCCGGTATGCCCTGCCCTTGTAGTGCTCGAGGTCGGTCAGCAGGTCGGTCCAGACGGTCGTCCACGTGCCCGTGGAGCTCTCGGCGGCGACCGCCGCGGCGGCCTCCTCGCGCGGGACCCCCTGCTGGGCGACGACCTTGAAGCACGCGAGCAGGTCGCTGTCCTTGGGCTGGTACGTCGGCTCCCAGTAGGTGGCGGCGTAGTCCTTGACGCCGGCGGAGAACGAGGTGGCGAGCGTGGTCATCGGAGCTCCCGTCGGTGCGGTCTGCGGGCGGAGGTGGTCGGCGTCGGGCCGGCGGGCACGTGAGCGGTCAACTGCGCGCCCTCCGCCCGTTCTCGACGACGCGCTTGATCAGCGGGGTCAGGATGAGCTGCATGGCCAGGTCGAGCTTGCCGCCCGGCACCACGATCGAGTTGGCCCGTGACATGAACGAGCCGTGGATCATCGTGACCAGATAGGGGAAATCGATCCCGTGCGGGTCGCGGAACCGGATGACGACCATCGACTCATCGGGGGTGGGGATCGAGCGGGCGATGAACGGGTTTGAGGTGTCCACCGTCGGCACGCGCTGGAAGTTGATGTCGGTCTTGGTGAACTGCGGCGTGATGGTCCGGACGTAGTCCGGCATTCGCCGCAGGATCGTGTCGGTGATGTCCTCGTGCGACTGGCCGCGCTGGGCCTTGTCGCGGTGCAGCTTCTGGATCCACTCGAGGTTGACGACCGGGACGACGCCGATCTTCAGGTCGCCGAAGGCCGACAGGTCGACGGTCGGGGTGACGGCCGCCCCGTGCAGGCCTTCGTAGAAGAGCACCTCGGCGCCGTGGTCGAGCTCCTCCCAGTCGGTGAAGGTCCCGGGCGGGGACCCGAATCGCTCGGCCTCGATCTCGTCGTGGACGTAGTGGCGGGTGCGCCCGGTGCCCTTCGCCGAGAACTCCTCGAAGACCTCGCCGAGGTCGTCGAGCAGGTTCGCCTCGACGCTGAAGTGGCTGAAGTGGTTGTTCCCCTCGGCCTCCGCCTGCGCGAGGGCCTTCTTCATCCCGGCCCGGTCGTAGCGATGGAAGGCGTCGCCCTCGATGTAGGCGGCCCGCACGCCCTCGCGTCGGAAGATCTGCTCGAAGGTGTTGCGCACGGTCGTCGTCCCGGACCCCGATGAGCCGGTGACGACGATGATCGGGTGCTTCACCGACATCGTCAGGCCCCCTCTCTGGTGCGGAACAGCCCCCGGCGGGAGAACAGCGGAGAATCCTCGTGGGTGCGGGACGGGTCGGTCACGTAGCGGCGTACCCGCTCGACCTTCGTCCTGGAGCCGAAGACGAACGGCGTCCGCTGGTGCAGCGAGGTCGGCCGCTTGTCGAGGATCGGGTCCACGCCGTCGCTCGCCAGCCCGCCGGCCTGCTCGCACAGGAACGCCACCGGGTTCGCCTCGTAGACCAGGCGGATGCGGCCGTGCGAGAAGTCCGGGCGGTCATCGCGCGGATAGAGGAAGATGCCGCCGCGGAGCAGGATCCGGTACGTCTCCGCGACGAGGGCTCCCAGCCAGCGCATGTTGAAGTCGCGGCCCCGCGGGCCGACGCTGCCGTCGACGAGGTCGGCGACGTAGCTGCGGATCCCCGCGTCCCAGTGGCGGGCGTTCGATGCGTTGATGGCGTACTCACGGGAGTCCGCGGGCACCTGCACGCCGGCTCGGGTCCGCACGAAGGAGCGGGTCGACGGGTTGAGCACGAAGACGTCGGTGCCCTCGCCGAGGGTGAGCAGCAGCACGGTGCTGGGGCCGTAGACGATCACCCCGGCCGCGAGCTGGTTGCGGCCGGGCTGCAGGACGGCGGCGAGGATGCCGGCCGAGCCCGCGGTCGGCAGCACCGAGAAGATGGTCCCGATCGGGGCGTTGATGTCGAGGTTCGACGAGCCGTCGACCGGGTCGAGGGTCACGACGAGCGAACCGCTGGGGGTGAGCGGGATCGGCTCCTCGCTCTCCTCCGAGCACACCGCCGCGACGTCCAGGCCGCGCAGCGCGGCGACGAGGTGCGCCTCGGCGAGGAGGTCGAGGGGCTTCTGCTCGTCGCCGCTCGCGTTGCTGGTCCCGCCGGTCGGCGCCAGGTCGGTCAGCGGCCCGGCGGCGACGATCTCGGCCAGGTCCGCGCCCGCGCCGGCGAGCGCGGACACGACGTCGGCGACCGCTCGCGCGTCCGGGTGCCCGGCCGACCACCCGGACAGCACCGACCCGAGATCGGCGGGATCGGCGAGCACGGCGGTCATGCAAGGAGTCTGAGGGCGGGCCACCGAAAAGGCCAGGCATGCTTTGTTCGGCTGAAGCATAGAGAAACTATGCTCGGCGCATGCGCGACGTGACCCTGCGCCAGCTGCACTTCCTGGCCGAGACCGTGCACAGCGGCTCCCTCGCGGGCGCGGCGGAACGGCTGCACCTGACCGGGCCGGCCATCGCCCAGCAGCTGCGCCTCCTCGAGCGTCGGGTGGGCCTGCCCCTGCTGGAGCGCGGTCCGGGCGGGCAGCGCCCGACGGAGGCGGGGCGGTTGCTGGTCGAGGCCGCGGCCCGCATCGACGCCGAGCTGGAGGCCTGTGAGGAGGCGCTGGCCGGCCTGCGCGACGCGGACACGGGCCAGGTGCGGGTGGGCGCGGTCAGCACGGCGAAGTACTTCGCGCCGCACGTCCTCGCCGCCTTCCACGAGCTGCATCCGGGGGTGAGCGTGTCGATCTCGGTGGGCAACCGCGACGAGGTGCTGCAGCGGCTCGAGAGCTTCGAGGTGGACCTCGCCATCATGGGCCGGCCCCCGCGCGGGCTGGAGGCGGAGCAAGAGGTCTTCGGCGAGCACCCGTACGTCGTCATCGCGCCGCCGGCGCATCCCATGGTGGGACGGCGGTTGACGTTGGCCGAGGTGGCCGAGGAGACCTTCCTCGTCCGGGAGCCGGGGTCAGGGACACGGCTGCACCTGGACTCGCTGTTCGCCGCCGGCGGGCTGCAACCCGTGGTCGGGATGGAGATCACGTCGAACGAGACCATCAAGCAGGCCGTCATCGCCGGTCTGGGCATCGCGCTGCTCTCCGAGCACACCGTCTGCGCCGAGGTGCAGGACGGCCGCCTGGCCGTCCTCGACGTGACGGGTCTGCCGATCGTCCGCAACTGGCTGGTGGTCCGCATGTCGAGGCGCGCGGTCTCCCCGGCGGCCAGGGCCCTGTGGGACTTCGTCGTCCAGGAGGGGGCGAGCCGGCTGCCGAGCCTGCGAGACCCGGGCGGGAGAATGGGCTGACCACCCCGCGAGGTGAGGAGGAGCGATGTGCCGCCTGTTCGGCCTGGCCGCCGGAGAGCGACCCGTCAGTGCCACGTTCTGGTTGTTGGACGCTCCGGACTCCCTCGAGCTCGAGAGTCGTCGCAACGTCGACGGGACGGGCCTGGGGTGGTTCGACCCCGTCGGCAACCCGGTGGTCGACAAGCAGGCCACGCCCGCCTATCGGGACCCCGAGTTCATCCGCGAGGCGATCGAGGCCACCTCGAGCGCCTTCGTGGCGCACGTCCGCTGGGCCACGGCCGGTGGACGCGCCGAACGCAACACCCACCCGTTCGTCATGGGCGGACGGCTCATGGCGCACAACGGCGGGTTCGGCGAGGTGCACCTGCTCGACGAGCAGCTGGGCACGTACCGGTCCCTCGTCTCCGGCGAGACCGACTCGGAACGCTACTTCGCGCTGATCACCCAGCAGATCGACGCCTGCGACGGCGACGTGGCCGCCGGAATCACCGCGGCCGCCAGATGGATCGCGGAGCGGCTGCCGGTCACCTCGCTCAACACCGTGGTCATCGCGCCGGGGCAGCTGTGGGCGCTGCGCTATCCCGCGGAGCACGCCCTGCACGTGATCGACCGACCGGCCGGTGCGAGCACCGCGGGCACGGCGGCGCCGGCGACCGGGACCAGCGACGAGGGCATGCACGTGCGAAGCGCCACCTCGTCGGTGCACTCGGCCGACCTGCACCGGAGCCGCTCGGTCGTCGTCGCGTCCGAGGAGCTGGACGGCGAGTCCGGCTGGCGGATGCTGGCGCCCGGCGAGCTCCTGCACGTCGGCCACGACCTGACGGTCACGTCGACGATCGCGCTGCCCGATCCGCCCGCCCGTCTCGTGCCGGTCGGGCCCGCGAATCCGAATGTCGACACCTGACACCGACTCCCAGGCCGCGGCGCGTCGGCCGGCCTGGGTGCTGCCGCCCGGCTGGAGCGTCCTGGGCACCGAGAGCTGGGGGCCGTTCGTCGTCCGGCAGCTGGTCCGGCGCCCGGACGGCGCCGTCGTCGAGCTCACCGGGCGGCGGCACCGCAAGCAGCTGCCACCGCGCCTCCAGGGAGGGCCGTCGCTGCGCCCCACCGCGCTGCTGTGGTCACCCTCGACGGTCGGCTGGTGGGTCGGCGTGCTGTTCATCGTCGGGTCCGCCTGCTTCGCGGTCGGCTCGGTTCCCGGGTACGTCGCCGCGACCTCGGTGGCCGTCGACGCCGTCACCTACTTCGTGGGGTCGCTGTTCTTCACGAGTGCCGCCTACCTCCAGTTCCACCAGGCGGCGCATGCGAGCGACCCGGAACCCGCTCCCGTGCCTCGCGCGAGGTGGGTCCGGGCGCGCAGTCTCGGTTGGTGGGCCTCGAGCGTCCAGCTGGTCGGCACCCTGTTCTTCAACGCCACCACGTTCGCCGCCCTGCACACCGGCTTCACGGTCCGCCAGGAGGACTTCCGCGTGTGGTCACCGGACTTCTTCGGCTCGGTCTGCTTCCTCGTCGCGAGCTGGTTCGCCGTGGAGGAGGTCCGGCTGCCGGGACGACCGTGGCGGCAGCGATGGGCCGACATCGGGTGGCGCGTCGCCTGGCTGAACATGTGGGGCTCGGTCTTCTTCATGGCGTCCGCCATCGCGGCCTTCGTCCTCCCCGACACCGGTGACCTGGTCTCGGCGTCCGTCGCCAACTCCGGCACCTTCCTCGGCGCGGTCTGCTTCCTCGTCGGCGCCTGGCTGCTGCTCGTCGAGCTGGGGCCAACCGAAGCCGAGACAACATGAGAGCCTCGGGTCGCCACGCCCATCTGTGACGGAGAGGCCCGCATGACCGCGTTCCGGTTCGGCTTCGTGTTCACCGACGAGGCGGACGCGACGGGCTGGCGCGACCTCGCCCGACGGGCGGAGGACGACGGGTGGTCGACGCTGCTGGTCGCCGATCATTATCACAACCCGATGGCCTGCCTGCCCCTCATGGCCACCGCGCTGGCGGCGACCGACACGCTACGGGTCGGCAGCTACGTGTTCGACAACGATTTCCGGCACCCGGCTCTGCTCGCGAAGGAGGTCGCCACCCTGGACGTGCTCTCCGGCGGACGGGTCGAGCTAGGTCTGGGAGCGGGCTGGTCCAAGGAGGAGTACGACGCCGTCGGCGTCCCCTTCGACGCGGGCAAGGTGCGCGCCGATCGGCTCGAAGAGGCCGTCGCGCTCATCAAGGCCGTGTTCGCGGGGGGCACGGTGGACTTCACCGGGAACCATTACCGGCTCACGCAGTACGAGGCCTCGCCAGTGCCGGTCCAGGACCGTCTTCCCCTGCTCCTGGGAGGCGGCGGCCCTCGGATGATGCGCATCGCGGCCCGCGAGGCGGACATCGTCGGGATCGTCCCGCAGTCCCTGCCAGGGGGTGGACTCGATCCGGAGGCCTTCCGGCGGAGCGCGTTCCAGGACCGCCACGATGCGCTCGAGGCGGTGTTGCTCTCGACCGGTCGCGAACA
This sequence comes from Actinomycetes bacterium, assembly GCA_035506535.1. Classification (NCBI taxonomy): domain Bacteria; kingdom Bacillati; phylum Actinomycetota; class Actinomycetes; species Actinomycetes bacterium. The sequence continues at coordinate 7,540 of DATJPE010000098.1, forward strand.
GCAGGTGGAGCGCAGCGTCCTGGCCTTCCACGTCGCCCGCCGCATGACCGACCTCGGGGATCCGTGGGAGGGGGTGGAGGTGGAGCAGGACAGCCCGTTCACCCTCGTCGGGGACACCGGGGAGATGGTCGAGACGCTGCAGCGCAGACGGGAGGAGTGGGGTCTGTCCTACTACGTGTTCTTCGGCAGCGACCGAGAGCTCGTGACCCCTGTCATCGCCCGCCTGGCCGGCACCTGATCCGCCGCGAGCAACTCCCCCATGGGTTCGGTCCGGACAATGCTCGCCGCGCCAGCGGGCCCGGCGTCCGCGCCGCGGCTCGTCAGTCCTCGTCGACAGGGACCTCCGGTGCGGATCAGACCAAGGGCGGGGCATCGGTGGCCGGTGGCGTACCGGGATCCGCGAGGAGGGACCAGCCCAGCAACGCCGCCCCAGCGAGGCCCGATGCCGCGCCGAGATCTGCTGGAACGACGCGCAGGTCAGCGGCCAGCTCGTCGATCACGCGTTGGCGGGCCATGGTCGCCACCGTCGGCACCAGACCTGGTTGCCCCAGTGCGACCGACCCGCCGATGACGACCCGGCCCGGATCGACCGTCGAGACCAGTGCCGCAACAGCTGCTGCCAGCGCGTCGACCGCCTGGTCCACGAGTCTGGTCGCGTCCGCATCGCCTCGCTGAGCCCAGGCGAAGAGGTCCGGCACCGACAGAGGCCGCGCGGCGGCCGCGGCCGGCTCGTCCGGCCACACCTGGGCCGCCCGGCGGAGCATGCTGGCGCCCCCCGCATAGGACTCGATGTCTCCGCGACGCCCGCAGCTGCACTCCGGGCCGGTGGGGTCGAGCACCAAGTGGCCGATCTCCCCAGCCGCGTCGTGCGCCCCGTGCAGGATCCGGCCGTCGATGATGACAGCGGCTCCCACGCCAGTGCTCACGGTGAGATAGGCCAGCACGTCGACTCCGCGACCTGCGCCGACGACGGCCTCGCCCAGCCCGGCCGCGTTCGCGTCGTCCTCGATGGCCACTGGAACGCCGAGGATCGCGGCGAGCTCGGGGCCGAGCGCGACGTCCGCGAGCCCGAGGTTGACGATGCGCCGCACGACGCCTCGGTCCCGGTCGAGTGGACCGGGTACCGCGCACCCCACGGCACGGACGTATCCGCCCGCGTCAGCGGCCAGCTCCACCAGCGCCCGCGTGACGGCGCCGACGACGAGGTCAGGCGTCGGGGGCGTGGCGAGGCGTACGCGCGGGCCGTGGAGGAGTCGGCCGTCATCGCCTGCGAGACCCACGAGCGTCTTGGTGGCCCCGATGTCGACGGCGCCGATCACTGCGCCGCCATCGGGGGAAGCGCGCTGCTGGCAGGGTCCGCGTCGATCATCGCCTGAACTAGGCGCCTCGCCCGGTCCGCGCTGGGGACCATCGGGTTGACGAGGAGCGCGCGCAGCAGCGAGACGCGCGAGAGCTCCGCGGCAGCTCGCTGCGCGAGGTCCTCGTATGTCGCGTGCCGACGAAGCAGGCTCTCCGGCACCGCCGGTAGCGGGGCCAGGGGCTCGGGCGTGATCTCTCGCTCGCGCACCCAGGTGGGGCCCTCGACGGTGGCGGCGGCGTGCAGTCCGGCGATCCGGGTCCCGTTGGCGGTGCCGAGCACGGTTCGGGTGTCCTGCCCGCCGACCCAGGCACGCAGCACCGGGAGCACGCCGAGGCTGTACCAGGGCGCCGGTCGCGCCGTCGGGTCGGGAGAACCAGCCGCGGCGAGGCGGCGAAGCGCTGCCTGTTCGAGTGCCATCAGCGCTTCGGCGCGGGTGGGCCGGTTTCGCTGAGCGTCGAGCAGTCGCTCTGGATGGGCGTAGTACCGCAGGTACGGAAGGGGGCTCGCGCCATACGCGGCGACGACATCGACGTCGACTCCTCCCACGTCAGCCACGGTGTCGAGGTCCCCAGTCCGATCGGGCACCCACCAGCCGACGTGGTTCATGCCCACGTAGCCGCCGATGAGGGCGTCGACCGGACGAGCCAGTCGGTCCGCGAGCGCGGCCAGGTGGGTGAGCGGTGAGTCGCAGACCTCGACCACCGTGAGGCCGGCCTCCGCCGCCGCACGGCGGACGATGCCCGCCGGGTTGGTGAGGACGATGACCAGCGCGAGCGGACAAGTCGCCGCCACTGCCCGCCACACCGGGCCCAGGGCTGCGAGTGTCCGCAGGGCGTTCGAGAACCCACCCGGCCCCAGCGTCTCCTCCCCGGGCAGGTCGACGGCCCACGGGAAGCTCTCGTCGAATGCGCGAGCGGAGAGCCCGCCGATGCGGACCTGGACGAGCACGACGTCGGCCCCGCGCAGAGCCGCCGTGAGGTCCCGCTCGGCGAGGACCGTCACGGGTGATCCCGGCTGCTCAGCGAGGACCGTTGCGCTGCGCTGCTGGACAAGGCGCAGCTTCGTGGCATCGCGTCCGTTGAGGACGACGGTGAGCGGCGGTCGACGACGCCACGCGGCCAGGGCGTCAGCCAGCTGGACGGTGGAGACAGCGCTGCCTCCGATGATGGTGAGCCGCACCTACGCGACCCCGTAGAAGGAACGGACGGCCGCTCCGACGCGGTCGATCTCGTCGTCGGTCAACTCGGCCCACATCGGCAGGTTCAGCAGGCGATCGGGCAACGTACGGGCGATGGCGAGGTCTCCGACTGCTCGCCATGGATGGTCCCGGTACGCCCCCTGGTCAGGCACGAGGCGGGGGTAGACCACCTGCGTACCGATACCGGCGGCGGTGAGGTGGGCCGCCAGAGCGTCCCTCTCGTCGGCGAGCACCGTGTACATGTAGTACACGTGGCGGCCCGTGACGTCGGCCGTCGGCAGCGTCAGAGGGCTGCCCGCGAGGACCTCTCGGTATCGGTCGGCGACGTGCCGGCGGCCGGCGATCTGTTGCTCGTGCACGTCCAGCTTGACCCGCAGGAAGGCGGCTTGCACCTCGTCCAGCCGCTCCTGGTAGCCGAGGATCTCGTGGTCGTGCTTGACCTTCTGGCCCATGTATCGCAGCTGCCGCAGCTGGGAATCCAGCTCCGACGTCCCGACGGTGATGATTCCCCCGTCACCGAGAGCCCCCATCACCTTGGTCGGATAGAAGGAGAAGGCCGCGGCTTCCCCGAGGCTGCCCGCCCGGCGACCACGCAGGTCGGCACCGTGCGCGTGGGCGGCATCCTCCAGGACGGGGATGCCAGGCGCCGCGTCGCGAATGGCGTCCACGTCGGCGCACTGCCCGTACAGATGAACCGGAACGACGGCCTTGGTTCTCGGACCGACGGCCGCAGCCACGCACTCCGGGTCCATGTTGAACGTGACCGGATCCACGTCCACGAACACCGGGACCGCGCCGACATAGGTGATCGCGAATGCTGTGGCGACATAGGTGTTCGGAACGGTGATGACCTCGTCCCCAGGACCCACACCCAACGCACGCAGGGCCAGCCACAGGGCGGAGGTACCACTGGAGGTCCCGACGGCGGCGTGGGCCCGGCAGTAGGCCGCGAACTCCTCCTCGAACGCGGCCAGCTGTGGTCCGAGCGTGAACCGGGGGCCGCCGAGCACTTGCTGGAAGGCAGCGACAAGTGCCGGGCCGATCTGAGCGTGGTACCTCGCAAGAGACTCAGCCGGGATGTCGATACCGGCTCCTGTCCCTGGGGTCACCACGACATTGCTACTCACGGTGCCCTCCCCTGGGCTCGGCACGGCGCAGTACCTCGAAGGAGAACCGGTCACCGCGGTGGTAGTCGTGCGAGAAGATCACGGGGATGCCCTCGTCGGTGAGGTTGAGCTGAACCATCAGCAGCCAAGGGAGCGACGGGTCCAGGCCGCACGCCTGCTGCGCGGCCGGAGGGAGCAGGCTGGCGCGAAACGTGCTGACGGAGGCAGTGGGCGTCAGCCCGAGGCGCTCGAGCGCGACGAAGAGGGACCCTTCCCACTCCTTGTCCCCCGCAGGGCCGAGGAGCTGGGCCGGCACCACGTCGACGGAGTAGATCAGCGGCTCGCCCTGGGCGAGACGCAGGCGCTCTAGATGGACCACGTCGTCCTCGGGCCCAAGCCGCAGGTTCGCGCGCTCGTCCGCGCTGGCCCGGCGGGTGTACTGGGCCAGCAGCCGATTCACCACCGTGTAGCCCTGAGCGGCCAGCATGTCGGTGACGCTCTCCAGCCGGGTGATCGGCCGTTGGACGGGAGGCAGGGAGGAGACGAATCGGCCACGGCCGCGGCGGACCTGGACGACCCCTTCGCTCTGGAGCTCCTTGAGCGCCTCCCGGACGGTGGTCCGGCCGACCCGGAACACCTCGCACAGCCGCTCTTCCGAAGGTAGCTGCTCCCCGCGTCCGAACGTCCCGTCGACGATTGCCTGACGAATCCGGTCGGCCAGCTGGGCTGCCAGCGATCGCGGGTCGGCCACCATCGGAGCGACGTGCTCCAGAGAGCGGCTTCTCGGCATGCTCACCTCACCTCCAGTCCCTCGAGCAGGGTGTCCACGAGGCCCTGGTCGGCCCGGAGCTCGTCCGCGCGCAGGTCCACGACGCTGCCCGGAAAAGCCGCATCCTCGACGAAGTCGGGAAGCGCGCGAAGCGCCCGACGCAGCGTGTCACGGTCGAGGTCCAGGTCGGCGGGGTGCCAGGCGACGCCCGTCGTGTCCGCCACAGTGCGAGCGAACTGCGGATCGTTCCCCTGCAGCCGCGAGAGCAGCACCACGCCCAACGTCACGACCTGACCATGCACGAAGGAACGTCCCGTCTGGGTCTCCAGGCAATAGGCGAGATAGTGCTCGGAACCCTCCTCCATCTGCGGGTGCCCGCAGCTGACGGTCAGATCGTTGATGTCGGCGAACCCCTCGACGAGGGTGGTGATGCCGACGTCACTGACCGCAGCGATGTCGGCGCCGCGTGCGGCCACGCTGGCCAGCACACCGGACGCCGCCCGCGCCACCGACGGGTCGTACGCGGCGCCGCGCGCCAAGCCCACGGAGGCTGCTTCCCGCCAGTCCCACAGCGCGGTGTGCACGGACAACAGGTCCCCGACGCCGGCCCGGTTCAGCCCCGGAGGCGCAGCACGTACCAGATCGGTGTCGACGACGACAGCGTCCGCGACGACGAAGCCCTCGTAGCCGATCCGCCCCTTGTCGCGGACCGCGACGGTGTTGGTGACGCACGCGTCGACGCTGACGACGCCGGGGGCCAGCACCAGTGGTACGCCGAGCGTCCCGGCCAGCCACTTGGCGCTGTCCATGACCACCCCGCCGCCGAAGCCGAGCACCGGGACAGTGTCGGGTACCTCGTCGAGAAGGCGCTGCAGCTCCTGACGGTCCAGGGAGCGTGCGTGCACGAGCGAGCCCGAGGCAGACAGTACGTCGTCGGGCAGCGCGGCCAGGGCGGCCGGCTGGGACACCAGGGTGAATCCGGGCGTCAGCCGCGACACCGCCGCGGCCAGCGCACCACGACCCACGGTCAGCGCCGCCCGCGTGGGACGCGACAGCCGATGGCCGGACAGCGGTCCGCTCTCGCTCACGGCGTCACGCTACCGGGGCGACCAGTTGTCAGACAACAGATGTCTATTGACTGTCGGCGGCCCCAGCCCTAGTGTCCGCGCAGTCCGGCGAACACCTGGAGGCCGTCATGGACCCGCTCTCCGAATCCGGCGAGGCGAGCGCCACGCACCACGGCGGGTTGGCGACCAACGTGCTCGGCCTGTGGGACGGCATCGTGCTGGGGTTCGCCAGCGCAGCTCCGGGGGTCAGCATCGCGGGGGTGCTCGGGGGCCTCGCCGGGGCGTCGGGCTACGGCGCCCTCCTGGCCCTGCTCGTCGGTTTCCTGCCCTTGGTCTTCATCGCGCTCGCGTTCTTCCACCTCAACAGGTGGCGCGTCGACGCCGGAATCTCCTACGCCTGGATCGGACGAATTCTCAATCCTCTGGTCGGCGCGTTCGTGGGGATCCTGATCATCATCGCCTTCGTGGTGTCGAACTCCTTCGCCATCATCCCGGCGGCGACCAACTTCCTGACCGTGTTCTCCTCGAACGCGGCGAACAACAAGTGGCTGGTCACCGTGGTGGGCACGGTGTTCCTCGCCGTCATCACGCTTCTCGTGGTCGCCGGGATCCGGCTGGCCGCCCGCTTCCAGTGGGTCCTGACCGGATTCGAGATGGTGGTCTTGACCATCTTTGGCATCCTCGCGCTGCGCCATGGCATCGCCCACAACGGCCACGGCGGCCACACACCCACGGCGTCCTGGTTCTCCCTCAACTCGGCTGGTGGCTGGTCCGGGCTGCTCGCCGGCCTGTTGATCTCGGTGTTCTGGTACTCCGGCTGGGAGACGGCCGTGGTGGTCAACGAGGAGACCAGGAGGGCTCGACGCAACCCCGGTCTGGCGGGGATCGGCAGCCTGCTCGCCGTGCTCGTCGTCTCCATCTTGTTCGGCGCCATGTTCTTCGCCGCGGTGTCGCCGCAAGCCATGTCGAACAACTCCGCGTGGCTGAGCGCGCTGGGCCTGCAGCTCGCCGGACGCCCCTGGGGCTACCTGCTTGTCCTCGCGATCATGGCGGGCTACCTCGGCGGCATCGAGACCACGATCATCACGTTCGGCAACGTGGGCTACTCGATGGGACGCGACGGCGTGCTGTGGCGGGCATTCGGGAAGGTCGGCGACCGCACCCAGATGCCCTGGCTGGCCATCCTGGTGCTCAGCGTCCCGTCCTTCGCGATGTTCATCATCCAGGTGTGGTCCGGCGGGAGTCTCGCGACCATCGTCGCCGACCTGGCGTCCAGCCTGGGTTTGATGTTCGTCGTCTACTACGCGCTCACCGCGATCACGGCCGCGTGGATGCTGCGGGGGGTGGCCCGCACCAACGTCGCCGTGGCCATCACAGGTGTCGCGCTGCCCCTGGCCGGCGCGGTCATCCTGGCCTTCATCGGAGCCAAGACCTGGGGAGGCACCGCCGCCCCGATCAAGGTGACCTTCCTCGTCGCCGTGGCAGCGTCCCTCATCGCCGTCGTCGTGAGCCGCTACCGCGGCAACGCGGACTTCTTCCATGACAAGCTGCAACGGACCGTGACCACCGAGGACCTGGCCAGCGACCTCGCCTGAGCCTGGTCTCGCCTGAACCCGCGTCGAGCTGCGCTCATGCAAGCCTTCGAGGTCGTCAACGCGGCTGGGTTCGTGACCGGACTCGGCGGCGCCACCCTTCACCCGGCCGCCATCGAAGCGTTGGCTGACGCGTCCGCCCGTCATTACGACGTCACGGCGCTGGCAGCCGCGACCGGAGATGAGCTGGCCAGGCTGATCGGCGTGCCCGGGGCTGCGGTGACGGCCGGCGCCGCCGCCGGTCTGACGCTCGCCGTCGGAGCCGCGATCGTCGGGGACGACCCCACTCTGGCCGATGCCATGCCGATGCAGAGCGAGCGCGTGCGGGTCGTGACGCAGACGACCCTCTCGAACGCATACGAGCGGGTGGTGCGTCTCACCGGCGCCCGAATCGACCACGTCGGAGTGCCCAGCCGGCCCGGCCTGGGCCAGACCCTGCCATGGCAGCTTGACGGCGCTCTCTCCGAGCCGGCCGCCGCTGTGCTGCACACCGTGGCCTCCGACGACGCGGCAGTGTCGCTGGAGGAGGTCATACGCATCGCCCACCGTCGGGGGGTACCGGTGGTGGTCGACGCCGCCGCAGAGCTGCCACCCGCGAGCGCGCTGCGCACCTTCGTGGAGCAAGGCGCTGACCTCGTGGTCTTCTCCGGGGGCAAGGCGCTGCGGGGACCGCAGGCGTCGGGTCTCGTGCTCGGCCGGCCCGACCTGGTCGCCACGGTGCGGCGACTGCAGGAGGACACCGACGTCGATCCCGTGCTCTGGCACGAGACCACCGGGTCCGACCCCTGGCAACAGGGCATCGGGCGCCCGATGAAGGTGCCTCCTTCGACCATCCTCGCGCTGGCTGCGGCGGTCAAGGCGTTCCTGATGCATGACCATGACGCCGACGCCGACGCCGCCGCCGATTGGTTGAGCGGACTGCGGGACGCTCTCGGGGTCGGCCGCCTCGTGGCACCTCGGGGGCGCGACGGATTCTTCCCGTCGCTGGCCTTCGACCTGGGTCCAGCGAGGGCCCGTCAGGCATGGCGTGCCCTCGCGGACGGCCTACCCTCCGTCCGAGCCGCGCAGGCCGAACTGGGCGGGGGTGTCTTGCGAATCCGCCCTGAAGCGGTCGCCGGAAGTGAACGTGACACCGTCGCCGACGCGCTGCTGAGGATCCGTCATTCGGGGCTCCTGGACAGCATGGCCTGACCCGTCCCGTGGGCCACGTCGATGCCGTTCAATCCTGAGCCTCCCGGCGAATCAACCCGGGACAGGGCATCACCTCCTCGATCGAGCAACTGCTCACGTCATTCACAGCCGCGGGTCCACGGGCTCGGACTCCAGCGCGAGGACGGCGAACACGCACTCGTGGACCCGCCACAGCGGCTCGCCACGCGCGACCCGGTCGAGCGCCTCGATGCCGAGCGCGTACTCCCGGGCGGCCAGGGAGCGCTTGTGTGCGAGCCCGCGGTTGCGCAACCGGCTCAGGTTCTCGGGCTCGGTGTAGTCGGGTCCGTAGATGATGCGGAGGTACTCGCGGCCGCGCACCTTCAGCCCGGGCTGGGTGAGCCCGCGGCGCCCGCGAGTGAGGTTGGCGGCCGGCTTGACGACCATCCCCTCCCCTCCCGATGCGGTGAGCTCCTCCCACCACCGGGTCGCGGCGAGGACTGCCTCCGGGTCGGTGGTGTCGACGAGGAGACGCTCGGTGCGGCTGAAGACGTCCGGCGCGGAGTCGACGAGGCGGTCGATCCGGTCGAGGTGCCAGGAGTGCGGCTCGTCCTGGTACGCGTGGCCCTCGCTGGCCAGCAGCTGGAACGGGGCGATGCGCACGCCGTCGAGGCCGTTGGTAGGCCAGCAGTAACGCCGGTAGGCCTCGGTGAACGCCCCGGCGTTGGCCAGGCGGGTCCTCGTGGATGCGAGGAGCGAGGTGACGTCGAGCCCTGATGCCGAGGCGGCCTCGAGCGCCTCGATGGCCGCCGGGAGGGCGTGCCGCGCCGCCGCGCCCACCGAGGCGTACTGGTTGCGAAGGAGATCCTCGGCCTTGGCGCTCCAGGGCAGGAGCTCGGCGTCGAGCAGCAGCCATCCCGTGTCCATCTCGTCGAACAGCCCGGCATGGTCGGCCGCGTCCCGGACCCGGTCGAGGAGCTGCTCGGTCAGGTCCGGGGCGAAGAACGGCCGCCCTGTCCGGGTCCAGATCGCGCCGGTCGCGTCCCCGGGGGCGCCGAAGCGGGCCTGCGCGGCATCCAGGTCGCGGCACACGAGGACGACCGCGCGCGAACCCATGTGCTTCTCCTCGCACACCACCGCGCCCACCCCGTCGGCTCGGAACGCCTCGAAGGCCTGCTCGGGGTGCTCGAGGATGTCGGGAAGGGTGGCGGTGGCGACCGGGCTCATGGTGGGTGGCAGGTAGATCAGCCAGCGCGGATCGACCGCGAAGCGGCTCATCACCTCCAGCGCCGCGGCGGCGTTCTCCTCGCGGACGCTGACGCGCCCGTGGTGCGCGGTCTGCACGACCCGGTGCCCGAGTACGTCGGTGACGTCCAGCACGTCCGGCTCGCGTCGCCCGGCCGCGAGATCGCCGACCGCTGCAGCCGGGTTGACCGGGAACGGGCGTGCCGGCTCGTAGTAGACCTCGGCGGCCGGGACCGAGACGAGCTCCCGCTCGGGGTAGCGCAGCGCGGTGAGGGAGCCGCCGAAGACGCAGCCGGTGTCCAGGCACAGGGTGTTGTTCACCCATTCCGGCACGGGAACCGGGGTGTGCCCGTAGAGCACCATGGCCGTGCCCCGGTAGTCCTCGGCCCACGGGTAGCGGACCGGGAGGCCGAACTCGTCGGTCTCACCTGTGGTCTGCCCGTACATGCAGAAGTCACGGACCCGGCCGCTGGCCCGGCCCTGGAACCGCTCGCTGACCCCCGCGTGCGCCACCGCGAGGGCGCCGCCGTCGAGGACGTAGTGGGAGATGAGCCCGTCCAGGAACGGCTCGACCCGCGACCTGAAGTCCTCGCCCTCGGACGAGAGCTGTGCCAGGGACTCGGCCAAGCCGTGGCTGACCCGGACGTTGCGGCCGCGCAGGGCCCGTAGCAGCTTGTTCTCGTGGTTGCCGGTGACGCACAGGGCGTCCCCGGCCTCCACCATGCCCATGGCCAGCCGCAGGACACCCGGGGTGTCCGGACCGCGGTCGACCAGATCGCCCAGGAAGACAGCGGTACGGCCGCCCGGGTGGCGCGCGCCGGTGGCGCGCCCCTGCGCATCCCGCTCGATGACGTACCCGAGACGGTCCAGCAGCCTCTCGAGCTCGGCCCGGCAGCCGTGCACGTCCCCGATGACGTCGAACGGCCCCGTCCGGTCCCGCAGGTCATTGAACAGCCTGGTCCGAGTGACGGTCGCGGAGGCGACTTCGTCCTCGCTGGAGAGGACATGGACGCCCCGGAACCCTTCCTTCGGGAGACCGCGCAGCCCGCGTCGCAGCTCGTTTCGCTGGCGGCGCACGACGTGCGGGCCGAACTGGCGGTCCGGCCGGTCGGCGTTGCGGTCGAGGCAGAGGCGCTCCGGCAGGTCGAGCACGATCGCCACGGGGAGCACGTCGTGCTCCTTGGCCAGCGCCACCAGCGACCGACGGGCCGCGGGCTGGACGTTGGTCGCGTCGACGACGGTGAGCCGGCCGGCGGCCAGCCGCTTGCCGACGATGACGTGCAGGAGCTCGAAGGCGTCCTTCGTCGCGGACTGGTCGTTCTCGTCGTCCGACACCAGCGCGCGGCAGAAGTCGCTGGAGATGACCTCCGTCGCCTTGAAGTGGGCCCGCGCGAACGTGGACTTGCCCGACCCGCTCACCCCGACCAGGACGACCAGGCTGAGCTCGGGCAGCCCGATCTGGCGGGGCGCGCCGGTGAGGGTCTCGGCGTTCTCGCTGCTCACCGTCATGACGCCACCGCCGGCTCCGGGACCGACCTGGTGAAGACCGCCAGCTGAGTGGGCGGACCGACCTCGGGGTCGTCGCCTCCGACCGGCAGGTGCCGCACGTCGTAGCCGTACGTCTGCGCCACGCGAGTTGTCCAGGTGGCGAACTCGGCACGGGTCCACTCGAACCGGTGGTCGCGGTGCCGGAACGAGCCCGGAGCGAGGAAGTCGAACCGAACGTTGTGCTCGGCGTTCGGCGTCGTCACCACCACGGTGGTCGGGGCGGCGTGGCCGAAGACGGTGCGCTCGAGGGCGCCCAGACGTGGCGGGTCCACGTGCTCCACGACCTCCATCAACACCGCGGCGTCGAGTCCGGCCAGCCGGACGTCGCGGTAGGTCAGGGAGGACTGGAACAGCGTGAGCCGGTCACCTACGGCCGGCGGCATCCGGTCGAACCCCAGCCGGCGGGCCGTGATCTCCAGCGCCCGCGCGGAGACGTCCGTCGCGATCACCTCGGTGAACGAGCGGTCCTCGAGCATCGCCCGGATCAACGCTCCCTCGCCGCAGCCGATGTCGGCGACCCGCGTGGCGCCGGCGGCGTGCAGCACGGCCAGGACCGCGCCGCGACGCTGCTCCGCCAGCGGCAAGGGCTTGTCGGCCGCGTCCGGGTCTTCGGCGGGGACCGCGTTGTCGACTGCCTCGACGTCGAGGTCATCGACCTCGGCGAGCCGCTCCATGGCGCTGCGGAACAGGCCGCCCCGGTGTGCCAGGTAGCGGCGAGTGATCAACGGCTTCTCCGGATGCCTGCCCAGCCACCCACCGCCTGCCCGGACGAGCTTGTCGACCTCGTCGGGGCTGACCCAGTAGTGCTTCGCGTTGTCCAGCACTGGCAGCAGAACGTAGAGGTGGTTCAGGGCGTCGGCCAGGCGAATCTCGCCGGACAGCCGAAGGTCGACGTACCGCGAGACCCCCCACCCGGGGACGGCCTCGTCCAGTGCGATCGGCTCCGCCTGCACCGTCCAGCCCAGCGGCGCGAACAGCCGGGCGGCCAGGTCCGCGCCGCCGCTGCACGGCAGCACCGGCACACGCAGCTCCAGCGGGATGGCCGACGCAGCCAGGTCGGGACGGGCCTCGCAGCGGCCCTTCATCGCCGTCCGGAACACGGTGCCCATCGCCACCGCCAGCATGCTCGACGCGGCGTACGGCCGGTCGTTGACGTACTGGCCCAGCGTGAACCCCTCCACCGCCGACCCTCTCCGGCCGCGGACCAGGCCGACCGGGTCCACCTCGAGCAACAGGGCGGCGGTACACCGGGAGTCCGACACCTCCGGGTAGAACACGAACGCGTTGCCGCCCGCGACCTCGAACGACTGCGCCCGACCCGGGTGCTTGTGCAGCAGGAACCCGAGATCGGCAGCCGGCGACAGGGTCGTCGAGATGGTGAGCAGCACGATCGGACATCATCGCCGAGACGGTGCCGCGCCCCTAACGGTTTGCAGTAGGCCGGGATCCACGCCCTCGCCTGACGGCCGTCCAGCGAGGGGGCCGTCGGGCACGGTGGCACCTGCCGCGCACTCGTGGTCGAAGGGAACGTCTAGCTGGAAGCCCGGAGCAGCGGCGGATTCATGAGAGCGGCGCCCCCTGGGCGGTAGAGCTCCGCCGGGCGTCCGCCACCACGTGTGGTCGTCCGGCCGGTGGCTTCGACGAAGCCGGCGGTGCCGGTGACCTTGCGGTGGAAGTTCCGTGGGTCAAGCCGCTGGCCCCACACGGTCTCGTAGACGGCGCGGAGCTCGCCGATGGTGAACTCCGGCTGACAGAAGGCGGTGGCCAGGCTGGTGTACTCCAGCTTGGACCGGGCGCGCTCCAGTCCGTCTCTCAGGATGCGGGAGTGGTCGAACGCGAGCCGGGCCGGCCGGCCCAGTAGCCGAGGCACGGGGTGCCACGCGGCCACGGCCGCATCCCCGCCGGCGACGGGCGCCGGTGGGTCGGGGATGAGAGCCAGGTGCGCCACGCTGACCACCCGCATTCGCGGGTCGCGGCCCGGCGCGCCGTAGGTCGCCAGCTGCTCGAGGTGTCCGGGGACGAGGTCGAGGCCGGTCTCCTCGGTCAGCTCACGTAGCGCCGCTGCCTCGAGGTCCTCGTCCACGTGGACGAACCCCCCGGGGAGGGCCAGCCGCCCGGCGAAGGGTTCCTCAGCGCGACGCACGGTCAGGACGTGGACCTCACGGTCTCGGACGGTGAACACCACGAGATCCACGGTCACGGCGAAGGCGGGGAACGCTCTCGGGTCGTACCCGGACGGACTCCGCTCACCCATGGGACTGATCCTATCGTGTCAACTTGACGAGAACTAGCCGAGAGGCTTATCGTCGCTTTGACACGAAGGAGAGGGACATGGCAGACATCAGCAAGTACCCGTTCATCCGGCACTTCCGCGGGGCTCCGACCGACCACGTGGTGCACCTGTATCGGGGCATGGTGGCTCACTCAGGGACCGGCCAGTCGTTCTGGTTTCGCCCCCTGTCGGCGGCGCTGAGCCTGGTCCCGGCCGACGACCGGGAGCTGCCACTGTTGTTCCACGCCCGCACCAGCGACTTCCAGGACGTCACCGTCCAGTCGACCGTCACCTACCGCTTCGAGGACCCGGCTGAGGTCGCGGGGCGCATCGACTTCGCCATCGACCCCGACACGGGCACCTGGCGCACCAACCCGCTGGACCAGGTCGCGCACCTGCTCACCGAGCTCGCCCAGCAGTACGCCCTGGACCTGCTGGCCTCGATGACTCTGGACGCGGCCCTGGCGGGCGGGGTCACCGCCGTCCGCGCCGCCGTCACCGAAGGCCTGGAGAGCGACACTCGGCTGGCCCAGACCGGAATCTCCGTGATCGGCGTCCGGGTCGTGGCCATCCGGCCCGAGCCGGAGCTCGAACGGGCCCTGCAGACCCCGACCCGCGAGCAGGTCCAGCAGAAGGCCGACAAGGCCACCTACGAGCGCCGTGCGCTGGCCGTGGAGCGGGAGCGGGCCATCAGCGAGAACGAGCTGCAGTCGCAGATCGAGCTGGCCACCCGCACCGAACAGCTGGTCACCCAGCAGGGCGCGAACGAGCGTCGCCGGGTCACCGAGGCCGCAGCGGCCGAGCGGATCGCCGTCGAGGCCAAGGCGGTGGCCGACCGGCTGCGGGCCGCCGCGCGCGCGGAGACGGTGCGCGTCGTCGGCGCAGCGGAGGCGGAGACCGACACCGCCAAGATGGCCGTCTATGCGGAGGTGGACCCGAAGGTCCTGCTGGCCCTCGCGCTGCGCGACCTCGGAAGGCAGCTGCGCACCATCGGCACCCTCAACCTCAGCCCGGACCTGCTGTCCACGGCCCTCGCCCAGCTCACCGCACCGAAGGCTGCTGGCAATGGGGCCGGCACGGACGGGAGCTGACCATGACACTCGCACCCCGAGTGGTCCTGGTGCACCGCCGCAGCGAGCTCGACGAGCTCCTGGAGCGGCACGGCACCCGTGGACAAGCGGAGTTCTTCCTCCGCACCCGTGGGCGGGACCTCGCCGATGTGCAAGCTCGCCACGACGCGATCGGCGAGGCGCTGCATACGGTCTCTGCCGCGATCCCCAGCGGGTGGCGGCGCGGCAGCGTCGAGCGCACCGACCTCGACCGGTTCCTCTTCGACCCCGAGGACGTGGTCGTGGTCGTTGGCCAGGACGGGCTGGTCGCCAACGCAGCCAAGTACCTCCACGGCCAGCCGGTCATCGGAATCGACCCAGAGCCCGGCCGCAACCCCGGCGTCCTGGTCCCGCACGTGTCGGCCGACTTCGCCGACCTGCTGATCGCCACGGTCGACCACCGCGCCCGGGTCGACCATCGGACGATGGTTGAGGCGGTCACCGACGACGACCAGCACCTCATCGCCCTCAACGAGATCTACCTCGGCCACCCCACGCACCAGTCCGCCCGCTACACCCTGGCCTCCCCTGACGGCCGCACCGAGCGCCAGTCCTCCTCCGGCATCCTCGTCGGCACCGGCACCGGCACCACTGGCTGGCTCGCATCCGCCTACGGCGAGCGCCATAGCCAGCTGCCGCTCCCCCGTCCCACCGACCGGCTGCTCGCCTGGTTCGTTCGCGAAGCCTGGCCCTCACCGTTCACCGGCACGTCCCTCACCGAAGGCACGTACGGCGAACGCGCGGAGCTGAAGGTTCTCGTCGAACACGACGCGCTCGTTGCCTTCGGCGACGGCCTCGAGAGCGACCACCTCACGCCCACGTGGGGTCAGGCCATCACCCTGCGCGTAGCGCACCGAAGCCTGACGCTCGTCGCATGACCGAGGCTCGCCCGTCCGTCGGAGCCGCCTCGGGGAATCGAACCCCGGACCTACGCATTACGAGAGCGTCTCAGGCGCGCGCAGGGTCGTCACGAGGAGTCCATTCCCCTTTGTTGCCAGGCATTTCGAAGTCTCCTGTGATGGGCGATATCGGCGCGGCGGAGACGAATCGGGGACGAGCAGTAGTCGGCGTGGTGCGGCTGGGAGGACCGCGAGCCGTCACCTTCTCTCAGCGTTCGACTGGGCGCCTGGCGGGCCGTCGCGGCGCGTAGGAACGGCACTTCGGTGCGCTACGCCCACTTGGTTAGGGCACCCCGGCTAAACGACAAGCTGGGCTGCTCGTGTCGATGGACCGCACTGTCACGGTCGTCACCTTCTTCGGATCAGCCGGGCGGAGCACGATGTTGACACCCTCGCGGCCAACCGGCTCCACCCCGATCTTTGCCGCCAGCAACCGGTTCTGTTTGTCCCTCGCTGTGGCGTAGACCCGCTGAGGACCCGGAACGAACACCTGCACGTCGATGTCCTTGCCCTCGTTGACCCAGAACGACCTGCCCTTGCACAAGTCCACAACGGCGGGGGGTTGGGTGGGCTGCTCATGCGTTGATAGCACCGGGCTTGGCGTCGACTGGGTGTCGGTGGAACGGACGGCCGGGAGTGGTTGGGGCGGGGACGCCGTGGTCCTGGAGCATCCGGATACCGCTAGAAGGGACAACCCGGCGGCAGCGGCGACAACAGCAGGAAGACGGCTCATCCCCATGAGACGCAGTATCGCCGGACCTCGTACCTCGAGCGGCCCACGTCGCAACGCTGCGAACCAGCGCACCTGATACCGGTTGGACCGCTCGATAGCGGCACTTCGAGGGCGCATCGCGCGGCCGTCTTACTTCGGGCTCGGCGAGGGCAGCGGGCTCCAAGATCTAGCCGGACTGTCCGCTGCTTCCGATGTGACCTCCGCCAGGATCGGCTTGCCCGAGACCGCGTCCACGTACGCGTACGCATCGCCCTGCCTGATCAGCGAGGACTCGTTACCCGTCCCCGACCCCGAGATGGCGACCTGGACGTCGGCGACATGCACCACCCAGACCGGTCGGTGCCACCGATCGGAGGCGCCGCCGTACTCCGTCCATAACGCTAGGAACACCTCTCCCTTGTGGAACTTGTCGGCCTCTACCTCCCGACGCACGGCCTCGAAGGCTTCAGCCGCGGTCACCTTCGGGCTGAAACTCTTGGGGACGGGGTCGAACCGTGTGAAGCCTTGGTCGAACGTCTCGGGCTTGGAGAGTGTGGTGACGGAGAACGCCGCGTCGCTGCGGCTTGCGACTGGGCGCGAGTCATTGAACGTAGCCGCCGACCCGGCTGATGTCTGGGCGCAACCGCCAACCGCAACCGCGGTGAGGATGAGGACCGACAGCCTCCGTATCCCCATGGGGGCAGTATCGCGCGACCAAGCGCCGGCGCGAGGCCACAGGATGCGCCAGATCGCCCCGGTTCGACCGCCCGATAGCGGCACATAGCGGGCACGGCACGGTATGGGAGCTAGTCGGTCAGGATGTGGAACTCGTACTTGCATCCCTTGATCGCCGCAGAAACGGAATACGGCTGGAACGACGGCGCTGGATAGGCCTTGATGAAGGCGTCGCAGTCCTTGGAACGCTGAACTCTTCCGTTCAGTGCCTTCCTGCCGTAGTCGAACGATCGCTGCTCACTCTTCGGAACCTGCCCTGTGGGAGACGGAAAAACGTCCTCTGAGAGCCGATACAGCCCGAACGCCACACCGACGACGGCGATCATCGTGATCCCGAGGGTGCCCCAGATGATCGCCGCCGTCCTGCTACGCCACGGGAGGAGCCGCTCAATCGTCACGACGTCAATGATCGGTCATCGACCTTCCCCTCGGACGCACTTCGACAGCGCCCTATCGGTTTGGGTTCACGGTCGGGGGATGTTGAGCCCTCCAAACGGCGCGCCGAAGAGAGCGATGCAGGGGGTTTGGGCCGCCTTCGATGCGCA
>DATJPE010000099.1 GCA_035506535.1 Actinomycetes bacterium
GCTGTGCGCCGCGGCGGTCGCGCTGGCCCTCGGCGCACTGTGGCGCTCCCACGCGACGCCGGCGCCGCTGACGGCGCTCAGCAGCGCGCCGAGCGCGACCTCGGCCCCCGCGGCCGCCCCCCGAGCCTCGAGCAGCCCGGCCGTCGTCGTCGTCGACGTGGCCGGGAAGGTCCGGCGCCCCGGTGTGGTGCGCCTGCCGGCCGGCTCCCGTGTCGTCGATGCCCTGCGGGCGGCGGGGGGAGCCCTCCGCGGTGTCGACCTGACCGACCTCAATCTGGCCCGCGCCCTGCAGGACGGCGAGCAGGTCGTCGTCGGCTCGACGGTGGGCACTGCATCCGCGCCCCCCGCGCCGGGCGCGGCCGCCGCGGCCTCGCCGGCGCGGGTGAACCTCAACGCCGCCACCCTCGCCGACCTCGAGACCTTGCCCGGGATCGGGCCGGCGCTGGGCCAGCGCATCCTCGACTGGCGAAGCGCCCACGGTCGCTTCAGCAGCGTCCAGGAGCTGCGCGAGGTGTCCGGGATCGGGGACGCCCGCTTCGCGGTCCTGGCTCCCCGGGTCAGCGTGTGACCCAGCCCCGTCCCGACCTGAGGCTGCTGCCCGCCGCGGTCGCCGTCTGGCTGACCGCCCTCGGGGCGACGCTCACCGACCGGCCGGCGCCGCTCCTCGTGCTCGGCGCGGCCGGTGGGGTGGCCGGCGTCCTGCTGCTGCGCCGCGGGGGAGCGGCCCGTCGGGTGGTGGGCGTCGCCGCCCTCGGCGCGTCCGCGATGGCGGCCGTGGTCGGCATCCGGCTGCTCACGGTGCGGGCCGGTCCGTTGCCCGGCCTCGCCGCTCAGCGGGCCGTCGCGGACCTCGAGCTGGTGGTCACGGGCGACCCGAGAGCGCGCTCTGTCCGCACCATCGGCTCGGCGCGTGCGCCCGACGGCGTCGTCATTCCCGCTCGGGTGCTGCGAGTGTCCGCGCGTGGGCGCTCCTGGCGGGTCCACAGCCCCGTGGTCGTGCTCGCCCCCACCCGCGGCTGGGCGAGGCTCCTGCCGAGCCAGCACGTCGGTGTGACCGCTCGGCTGGCACCCGGCGACGACCGCGACATCACCGCGGTGGTCACCGCGCGTGGCCCGCCTGGGCGGGTCGGACGAGCCTCGCTGCTCCAACGGGTCGCGGGAGAGCTGAGGGCCGGCCTGCGACGTGCCGCGCGGGGCCTGCCCCCGGACGAGCGCGGTCTGCTGCCCGGGCTCGTGGACGGTGACACCTCCGGGCTTCCGCCTGGCCTGGTCGCGGACTGCCGCACCACGGGCCTGACGCACCTGGTCGCCGTGTCCGGGACCAACGTCGCGTTCGTCGCCGCCGCGGGGCTGTTCGCGGCTCGCTGGGCGGGGCTGCGCGCCCGCGCCGTCCCCGCCGCCGGGCTGGCGAGCATGGTCTTCTTCGTCGTCCTCGCCCGTCCCGAGCCCAGCGTGCTGCGCGCGACCGTCACCGGGACCGTGGGCGTCCTCGCCATGGTCCGTGGCGGCCGGCGGACCGGGGTGGCATCGCTGCTCGCGGCGGTGGTCGTGCTGCTGCTGCTCGACCCCCCGCTCGGGCGCTCGTACGGCTTCGCGCTGTCCGTCCTCGCCACCGGAGGCCTCCTCGTGCTGGCGCCGGGGTGGCGCCGCACGCTCGCCGGCTGGCTGCCCGGTCCGGTCGCCGACGCCCTGGCGGTGTCGGCCGCCGCCCAGCTCATGTGTGCGCCGCTTCTCGTCCTGCTCTCGGGGACCGTGAGCCTGGTCGCCGTCCCGGCCAACCTGCTGGCGGCGCCCGCGGTCGCACCCGCCACCGTCCTCGGGGTGGTCACCGCTCTCCTGGCGCTGCCCTGCCCACCGCTCGCGGCCGTGGCGGCCCACCTGGCCGCCCTCCCGGTGGCGTGGATCGTCCTGGTGGCGCGGCTCGGGGCGCGGGCGCCGTACGCCACGCTGCCCTGGTCGCGCTCCTGGCAGGGTGCCGTGCTGCTGGCTCTCCTGACCCTCGCCGCGCTGGTGCTCGCGCCGCGAGTTCGACGGCGCCCGCCGCTCCTCGCCGCCTGCTGCGCGACCCTGCTCGTCCTGGCCTCGCCGTTCGGGCCGCGCCAGCCGTGGCCCCCACCCGGCTGGCTGATGGTCGCGTGCGACGTCGGTCAGGGCGATGCTCTCGTGGTGGCGACCCAGCCGCGCCACGCGGTGCTCGTCGACGCCGGACCGGACCCGCGCGCGGTGGATGCCTGCCTGCGCCGTCTCGGGGTCCGCACGCTCGACGTGGTGATCCTCACCCACTTCCACGCCGACCATGTCGAGGGCCTGCCTGGGGCGCTCGACGGCCGCCGAGCCGGGGTGGTGGTGGTCTCGCCGTTGGCCGAGCCGCCCGACGAGGCCATACGCGTCCACCGGTGGGCGGCCGCCGCCGCGGTCCCCGTCCGGATCGTGACCATGGGCGAGCACGACCGGGTCGGACCGGTCTCCTGGCAGGTCCTGTGGCCGGCACGCATCATCCGGGGGGAGGGATCGGACCCGAACAACGCCAGCATCGCGATCCTGCTGACCACGGCGGGCGTACGCATCCTCCTCACCGGTGACGTCGAGGCTCCCGCCCAAGCGGCCCTGCTGGACGAAGCGCAAGCGGACGGGGTGGACCTGCGAGCGGACGTGCTCAAGGTGGCGCACCACGGATCGGCGAACCAGGATCCGCAGCTGCTGGCCGCGGTGGCGCCGCGGCTGGCCGTCGTGTCCGTCGGCAAGGACAACCCCTACGGCCATCCGAGCCCACAGACGATGGCCATGCTGAGCCGACGGGGAGTGCCCACGGCCCGTACCGACCGCGACGGCGACGTTGCCGTCGTGGGGCCGCTCACGTCGCTTCGGCTGGCGACACGGAGGCGGTAACGATTCGGCAACCTTCTTGACACGGGTCCCGTGATGGCGCACGGTTCTCTCCTGTGAGAGCGCTCTCACAAGGAGACGCTCGAACCTCACCTCAGCCAGACTTCTCGGTCTCACGCGCCCTGGCGGCGCCCGTGCAGGAGGACACATGGATCGCACCGTACGACGAACTGCGGGCGCCGCCGTCCTGGTGGCAGCCCTTGCAGCCGTCTCGGCCTGCTCGTCGAGCAGCAGCAACAACAGTGCAACCGGCGCGGGCAGCGCGAGCACCGGGGGCGGTGCCTCGTCCGCGGCGAGCGCGAACACCGCAGCCTCTGTCTGCGGCACCGACAAGCCGACAACCGTGACCATCGGGTTGTTCGGCACCTTCGGCTACAAGGAGAACGGTCTCTACGACGCGTACAAGAAGATCTGCCCGAACATCACGATCAAGGAAGACGTCGTCGAACAGTCGGCGGACTACTGGACCAAGCTCAAGACCCATCTCGCAGCGGGCAGCGGGCTCGACGACATCCAGGCCATCGAGGTCGGCTTCGTCTCCGACGTCGTCAAGAACCACGCGAACCAGTTCGTGAACTTCAACAGCCTGCCCAACGCGGCGGACCTGAAGGCCTCGTTCTATCCCTGGAAGTGGGAGCAGGCCTCGAACTCTGACGGCAGTGACACCGTCGGTCTCGGCACGGACTCGGGGCCGATGGCCATCTGCTACCGCTCCGACCTGCTGAAGGCCGCGGGGCTGCCGAGCAACCCGCAGGCGTTCGCCGCGAAGATCCAGACATGGGACGACTTCATCAACCTCGGCAAGCAGTACGAGGCGTCCAAGACGAAGCCGTCGGGCTCGAGCTTCGTCGACAGTGCGGCGAGCATCTTCTCGACGGCCGTGTACCAGGGCGAGGAGGCCTACGCCAACTCTTCGGGCCAGCCTGACGTCGCCAACAGCGATGGTGTGCAGACCGCGTGGAAGTACGCGACGCAGGCAGCGCAGGCGGGCATCACCGCGAAGCTGCAGCAGTTCACCCCGGCGTGGAACAAGGCGTTCTCCTCCGGTGCCTTCGCCACCATCGCCTGCCCGACCTGGATGATGGGCTACATCCAGGGCCAGGCCGGACCGTCCTACAGCGGCAAGTGGGACGTCGCGCCGGTCCTTCCCGGCGGCGCGGCCAACTGGGGCGGTTCGTGGCTCGGTGTCCCGGTCAAGGCCAAGAACCAGGCCGCGGCCCTCGCTCTGGCCGAGTGGCTGACCAACAAGGACCAGCAGGTGACCATGTGGACCTCGCCGAACCAGGGCGGTCACTGGCCGTCGAACCAGCTCGCCGCGGCAGACCCGTCGGTGCAGAGCGCGACGAGCGCCTACTTCAGCAACGCCCCGGTGGGTGCGATCTTCGGCGCCATCGCGAGCAAGCTGAAGCTGCCGCAGATCAGCCCGTACGACACGCAGATCCAGAATGCGTTCACCACGCAGCTGACCAACGTGGAGACCAAGGGCACGTCCCCTGACAAGGCGTTCGCCGCCGCCCTGGCCGCCATCAAGCAGGTGACTGGCTGACCCAGCCAGCAGTCGCGCCGACCCCCGTGCCTGGGCAAGCCTGCCCAGGCACGGGGACGAGAGTGGGGACATGACCATCAACCAGGCTGCCGCCCAGGCGACGGCGCCGCCCAGCGAGAAGCCGGCCTCCGCTGCCCAGCGCCGTCGCCGGCGCTTCGGGGGACGCGCCGCCTATCTGTACATCGCGCCGTTCTTCGTCGTCTTCGCGGTCTTCTCGCTCTACCCGTGGATCGACACGGCGTGGGTATCGCTGCACGACGTCCGCCTGTCGACGTACAGCCAGCAGACCTGGGTCGGGCTGGCCAACTACGAGAACCTCTTCACCAACCCGTTCTTCTGGAACGCCTTCAAGAACACCATCACGATCGGGATCATCTCGACCGTTCCCCAGCTGTGCATCGCGCTGGGACTCGCGCACCTGCTCAACTACCGGCTGCGTGGGCGCACGTTCTTCCGCGTCTCCATGCTGATGCCGTTCGCCACGAGCCTCGCCGCGGCGACGGTCATCTTCGCCGAGCTGTTCGGCACCGACTACGGGCTGATCAACTGGTTCCTCCACGACATCCTGCACCTGCCGCTCATCGACTGGCAGAACGACAAGTGGCCGAGCCAGATCGCGGTGTCGACCATCGTCACCTGGCGCTGGGTCGGCTACAACGCGCTCATCTACCTCGCTGGCATGCAGTCGATCGACAACTCCCTGTACGAGGCTGCCGCCATCGACGGCGCCAACCGCTGGCAGCAGTTCCGCAACGTGACCCTCCCGGGCCTGCGCCCGACCATCCTGTTCACCGTCGTCGTGTCGACCATCGGGGCCACCCAGCTCTTCGGTGAGCCGCTGCTGTACTCGCCCAACGGGCAGCCGACGGGAGGGACCTCCGGCCAGTACCAGACCCTCGGACTGCTCATGTACCAGCAGGGCTGGACCAACGACCGGCTCGGGCTGGCGGCCGCCACCGCATGGACCATGTTCGTGATCATCTTGCTGGCTGTGTCGTTCAACCTGTGGCTCGCCAGACGTCGAGAGCACGCGGTCGCACCCAGCGCACGCATCGAGACGCTGGCCACGGCGGAGATGGCCGGTGGTGACCGATGAGCGCCGCGACCGCCGACACGACACTGCCCAGGGCCGAGCCGACGACGAGGCGGCGGCGACGCAACCCCAACGACCCGCACTGGCAGACCTACGCCGTGCTCATCGTCGTGTCGTTCCTGTCGGTGTTCCCGCTGTACTACACGCTGGTCATGGCGTCGCACACCAACGCCGAGATGGCCAAGCCGGTCCCGCCGTTCCTGCCGAACGCGAGCTTCTTCAGCAACGTCAAGGCGGCCCTGCAGCTCGCCCCGCTCAACAAGGGGCTCATCAACTCCCTCGTCGTCGCCGGCTGCATCACCCTAGGCACGGTCGCCTTCTGCACGCTCGGCGGCTTCGCGTTCGCCAAGCTCGACTTCCGCGGGCGGCCCTTCTTCCTCGCCTTCATCGTGGGCACGATGATGGTCCCCACCCAGATGGGGATCGTCCCGCTGTACATGTTGATGGCGCGTCTCGGTCTGGCGAACCACCTCTCGGCGGTGATCCTGCCGACCATCGTGACGGCCTTCGGCGTCTTCCTCATGCGTCAGTACATCCACGCCGGGGTGCCGGACGAGCTCATCGAGGCTGCCGTCATGGACGGCGCGGGAACCTTCCGCGTGTTCTGGTCCGTCGTCGTCCCAGCGGTCCGACCTGCGCTCGCGGTGCTCGCGATGCTGACGTTCCTGACCGCGTGGAACGACTTCTTCTGGCCGATCATCGTGCTCAGCACGCAGAACCCGACCATCCAGGTGGCCTTCCAGGGGCTTGCGACGGGATACGCGCCGGAGCAGTCGATCATCATGGCCGGCACCCTCTACGGGACCATCCCCGTCCTCATCGTCTTCGCACTTCTGGGCAAGCAGATCGTCGGCGGAATCATGCAAGGAGCGGTCAAGGGATGAGCACCCCTCAGGTTCGCGCCGGTCTCGCGGAGCAGGCGCCGCGGCACTTCCCCGAGTCCTTCGTGTGGGGTGTGGCCACCTCGGCCTACCAGATCGAGGGTGCACCGGACGCCGATGGCCGCGGTCGGTCGATATGGGACACCTTCAGTCACATCCCGGGCAAGATCGCCGATGCGACCACGGGTGACGTCGCCGCGGACCACTACCACCGCTTCCGCGAGGACGTCGCGTTGATGGCGGAGCTCGGCGTTGCGGCGTACCGCTTCTCGATCTCCTGGCCGCGCGTCTTCCCGACCGGTCGTGGCCGGCTCAACCCCGCGGGTCTGGACTTCTACTCGCGGCTGGTCGACGAGCTGGTCGCGCACGGCATCAGGCCGTACCCGACGCTCTATCACTGGGACCTCCCCCAAGCTTTGGAGGATGCGGGCGGGTGGCCCAACCGCGACACCGCGTCGTACTTCGCGGACTATGCGCGGGCCGTCACGGAGCGGCTCGGGGACCGCGCAGAGATGATCACGACGTTGAACGAGCCCTGGTGCTCGGCCTTCCTCGGCTACGCCAGTGGTCTGCACGCTCCCGGTCGTCGATCCCGGGCGGACGCCTACGCCGCCGTCCACCACCTGCTGCTCGCCCACGGGCTCGGGGTGCAGGCGATCAGGTCGGTGCTGGGCGAGACGAGGCCGGTCGCGATCACGCTCAACCCCTCGGTCGTACGTGCGGCGTCGGACTCCGCGGCCGACCTCGACGCCGCCCGCCACGTGGACGGCATCTCGAACCGCATCTTCCTCGACCCGCTGGCCCGCGGGCGCTACCCGGCGGACGTGGTCGAGGACCTGCGGCACATCACGGACTTCTCCTTCGTCCGTGACGGCGACCTCGCCGTCATCGCCGCGCCGATCGACGCGGTCGGGGTCAACTACTACCAGCCCGCCCGAGTCGCGGCGGCCCCACCTGGGGCTGCGACGGGGGCGGCCCGCTGGCTGAACGACCCGCACTCCGCCGCCGAGACCGCCGAGTGGCCGGGCACCGACCTCGCCGTCGCCGTCCCGCAGGACGGCCCGTACACGGCGATGCGGTGGCGGATCGAGCCCGAGGGCTTCACCGAGCTGTTGCTGCGGCTCAGCCGTGACTACCCGGGCGTGCCCCTCGTCGTCACCGAGAACGGAGCGGCCTTCGACGACGTCGTCGGCCCGGACGGCGCGGTCCACGACGAGGGACGGGTCGACTACCTGCGCGCGCACCTGTCCGCCGTCCAGGACGGGCTCGCCGCGGGAGCCGACGTCCGCGGTTACTTCCTCTGGTCCTTCCTCGACAACTTCGAGTGGGCCTGGGGGCTCTCCCAGCGCTTCGGGATCGTGCACGTGGACTTCGACACCCAGCAGCGCCGGGTCAAGGACTCCGGTCGCTTCTACGCAGCGGTCATCGCGGCCAACAGCGTGCCGGACGCCTGAGCGGAAGTCGTCGTACCGGCCTGGCATGCTGGGCCCGATGAGCCAGCCGCCGCCCCGCGTGACCCTCGTCGTCGGCCCGGAAGAGGTGCTCGTCGACCGGGCGGTGGAGGTGGTGGTCCAGGCGGCGCGCGCCGTCGATCCGCAGACCGACGTGCGGCGGCTGGACCCGGGCTCCCTCGAGCCGGGTGTGCTGCGTGAGGCGGCCAGCCCGTCGTTGTTCGGTGAGCGCAGCGTGCTGGTCGTCCGCCGCGCGCACGAGCTGTCCGAGGAGCTCAGCCGGGAGCTGGTCGAGGTGCTGGGCGACGACTCCGCCCCGGACATCCATGTCGTGGTCTGCCACGAGGGCGCAGCGAACCGGGGCAAGGCCGTTCTCGAGGCCGCCCGTCGCGCCGGGGCGGAGCAGGTCGCGGCCGAGCCGGTGAAGCGGCTGGCCGACCGGCTGGCCTTCGTCCAGGGGGAGTTCCGAGCCGCCAAGCGCCGGATCTCCGAGCCGGCCGCCCGCGCGCTCGTCGAGAGCATCGGCGAGGACCTGGGTGAGCTGGCGTCCGCGTGCAGCCAGCTGATCTCGGACACCACGGGATCCGTCGACGTCGAGCAGGTCCGTCGCTACTACGAGGGCCGAGCCGACGTGACGTCCTTCGCGGTGGCCGACCGTGCGCTCGAGGGCAGGGCCGCGGAGGCGCTGGAGATGCTGCGCTACGCCCTCGGTGCCGGCGTCGCGCCCGTGCTGGTGACCAGCGCGCTGGCCTCGTCACTGCGCTCGATGGTGCTCGTGGGCTCGGCCACGCGCGGGCTGCCCGCGGCCGACCTCGCCCGGCAGGCCGGGCTGCCGCCGTGGAAGGTCGACGTGGTGCGGCGGCAGCTCCGCGGCTGGACCCCGGACGGGCTCTCGGACGCCATCCGCGCCGTGGCGACGGCGGACGCCGACGTCAAGGGCGCGGCGAGCGACCCTGGCTACGCTCTCGAGCGAGCGGTGGTGGCGGTGACCGAGGCGCGCGCTGGCTGAGGTGGGGCCGTGACGAGCGAGCTCTAGAGCGAGGAGACGGTCCGGGCCATCGCCGACTTCTTGTTGGCGGCCTGGTTCTTGTGGATGACGCCCTTGCTCACGGCCTTGTCGAGCTTGCGTGAGGCGGACCGGAAGTGCTCCTGCGCCTTGGCGGCGTCGCCGGCGGCAGCGGCCTCCCGGAAGCTGCGGATGGCCGTCTTCAGCGAGGACCGGACGCTCTTGTTGCGCAGGCGCGCCGCCTCGTTGGTCCGGATCCGCTTGATCTGGGACTTGATGTTCGCCACTGAGCAGCCTCGTTCGCGGGTTCGTGAAGGTGGTACGGGGATCGCGTCGTCGCCGTACGGCGCTCCCGACGCAGCCTCCGAGGCTACCAGCGGGCCGCGGGGCCGCCCAAACCGGCGCCGCTTCGGCGCATGGGACCATGGCACCCGTGCCGCGCTCCACCCACGCCCCAGCCCCGGGCTCGACCCCGCCCGACCTGCTGCGCAACTTCTGCATCATCGCCCATATCGACCACGGCAAGTCGACGCTGGCGGACCGGATGCTCGGCATCACCGGGGTGGTCGAGGCGCGCAACGCGCGTGACCAGTACCTCGACCGGATGGACATCGAGCGCGAGCGCGGCATCACCATCAAGAGCCAGGCGGTACGGCTGCCGTGGGAGGGCCCGGACGGGCGGACGTACGTGCTCAACATGATCGACACGCCTGGCCACGTGGACTTCACCTACGAGGTGAGCCGGTCGCTGGCGGCGTGCGAGGGCGCCGTCCTGCTCGTGGACGCCGCCCAGGGCATCGAGGCGCAGACGCTGGCCAACCTCTACCTGGCCCTGGAGAACGACCTCCACATCATCCCGGTCCTCAACAAGATCGACCTGCCTGCCGCGCAGCCGGACAAGTACGCCGCGGAGCTCGCCCGCCTGATCGGCTGCGCGCCCGAGGAATGCCTGCGCGTGTCCGGCAAGACCGGCGCCGGTGTCGAGGCGTTGCTCGACGAGATCGTCGCGACCCTGCCGCCGCCCACCGGGGACGCGGCGGCGCCGGCGCGGGCGCTCATCTTCGACTCGGTCTACGACACCTACCGCGGCGTGGTCACCTACGTCCGGGTCGTCGACGGCCACCTGGACCCGCGCGAGCGAATCCTCATGCTCTCTACCGGGGCCACCCACGAGCTGTTGGAGATCGGCGTGATCAGCCCCGAGCCGGTCCCGAGCAGGGGGCTCGGCGTGGGCGAGGTCGGCTACCTCATCACCGGGGTGAAGGACGTCCGCCAGTCGCGCGTCGGCGACACCGTCACCGGCGCGGCCCGGCGGGCCCGCGAGCCGCTCTCCGGTTACAAGAACCCCAAGCCGATGGTCTTCGCCGGCCTGTATCCGATGGACGGCTCCGACTACCCCGACCTTCGCGACGCCCTGGAGAAGCTGCAGCTCAACGACGCCGCGCTCGTCTACGAGCCGGAGACCTCGGCCGCGCTCGGGTTCGGGTTCCGTTGCGGCTTCCTCGGCCTGTTGCACCTCGAGATCGTGCGCGAGCGATTGGAGCGCGAGTCCGGTCTCGACCTGATCTCCACCGCGCCCAACGTCGTCTATCGCGTGGTCATGGAGGACGGCAAGGAGCACGTCGTCACCAACCCCAGCGAGTTCCCCACCGGCAAGATCGCGACGATCTGGGAGCCGGTGGTGCGGGCCACGGTCATCGCGCCCAGCGAGTACGTCGGCACGATCATGGACCTCTGCCAGTCGCGGCGCGGCCAGCTGCTGGCCATGGACTACCTGTCCGAGGACCGGGTCGAGCTGCGCTACACGCTCCCGCTCGCCGAGATCGTGTTCGACTTCTTCGACGCGCTGAAGTCGCGCACGCGCGGCTATGCCTCCCTCGACTACGAGCCGACCGGCGAGCAGCCCTCCGACCTGGTGAAGGTGGACATCCTGTTGCAGGGCGAGCCGGTCGATGCGTTCAGCGCGATCGTGCACCGCGACAAGGCGTACGGATACGGCACTCTCATGACCGCGAAGCTCAAGGAGCTCATCCCGCGCCAGCAGTTCGAGGTCCCGATCCAGGCCGCGATCGGTGCCCGCGTCATCGCGCGGGAGAACATCCGGGCGATGCGCAAGGACGTCCTCGCCAAGTGCTACGGCGGCGACATCACCCGGAAGCGCAAGCTGCTGGAGAAGCAGAAGGAAGGCAAGAAGCGGATGAAGATGGTCGGGCGCGTGGAGGTGCCGCAGGAGGCCTTCATCGCCGCACTGTCCACCACCGAGGACGTCGCCAAGCGCTAGCTGTCAGCTTCGACCGGTCAAGGACAGCAGGACGAGGCGCGAGGAGAGGACGACGGTGGGCGCTCGCTTCCAGCTCGTCATCGACTGCGCGGATCCGGAGCGGCTCGCCCGGTTCTGGGCCGCTGCCCTGGGCTGTGAGCTGGCACCGGCCCGGCCGGTTACGCCACGTGGAACGACTACTACCGCGAGCTCGGCGTTGCGGACGAGGACCTGATCGACGGAGCCGACCGCATCAGCGACCCGCACGGTGAGGGGCCGAGCATCTGGTTCCACCGGGTGGCCGAGCCCAAGGTGGTCAAGAACCGGCTGCATCTGGACCTTCACGCCAGCGGTGACTGGCAGGCGCCGGACGAGCTTCGCAAGCAGCGAGTGGATGCCGAGGCAACGCGTCTGGCCGACGTGGGCGCCAGCATCACCGGGCCCGCTGTCCGACGACGGGCAGACCCTCTTCGCGATGGGCATGAAGGACCCGGAGGGCAACGAGTTCGACATCAACTGACGTCCAGCCATGACCGGCGCGACCGGCGCGACGAGGAGAGATCGACGTCAGGTGTCAGGTTCGACCGGGAACTCAAGGCCGCCGGGGGCGTGCCAGGTGAGCCGGCCCGTCTCGTGGTTGGTCAGCGTCCACCCGTTCGGGTGATGCTTGAACAGGTGGTGGCGCTTGCACAGGGACGAGAGGTTGCAGGCGCAGGTCGGACCGTTCGGCCAGGGGATCGTGTGATCCTGCTCGCACGTCTGCGCGGGGCGCACGCAGCCGGGGAACCGGCAGGTCTGGTCACGGACGCGGATCCAGCGGGACAACGCCTCGGGAGGCTCGTAAGGGTCCTCGTGCCCCCGGCTCACGTGCTCCCCGGGGCAGGGCACCTCCTCCACGACCCGGACGGTCGTCCGGCCGCCGCTCGTCCGGCTCAGCTCCACGAGGCCCACGAGCACTTCGGGGGAGGCGAGGCCGTAGCGGGGGAGGGTTGGTGCCCCGTCTCGGTCGAGGAGAACGGTCAGGTTCACCCGGCTGCCCGTCGCGTCGGGGTGGCTGCTGTCCCAACCGGCCAGGGCCTGCTCCTCGGGGGTGAGGCGGCCGAGGAGCAGGTCGCTCATGACCTGGGCGCGCAGCACGTCGAGCGGGGCGACTGCCGTCTTGTCCCCGCTCGCCCTGGCTTCGCCCTTGAGCTCGGCCTGCCGGTGGCGGGCGACGGTGTCGATGCGGGTGAACGCGGCGAGGTTGATCGCCGCATCGGTGTACAGCCCGAGGACGGACTTGCCGTCGGCGCCGCTCGGCCCGAGCTCGACGTAGCTCGTCTGGTCCCCGTCGGCCTTCTCCCGCACGCTGTCCGGGTCGAGCCGCGCGAGCTCGAGCGTGGCCCACCGTCGGAGCTGCCCGGGGGTGGCGTGGGCGCGCATCCGCGCCCGCTCCTCGCGGTCGATTCCGGCCAGGTCCTCCCGGGACATCCTCGACAGGGGACGTGCGGCGAGGGCGCGACGCCGGGCCTGGTGCTCCCGACGTGACGCACTGCACGACCGGGCGGGCAGGCTGCGAGGCACCGCGGTGCGCCCGAGGCGGTCCAGCACCGCGCCGATCACCTGTCGGGTCGCGGCCTCGTCCAGGCCGGACACGACATCGAGAAGAGCGGAGACTCCGGCGGAGGACACCAAGCCGGCGGCGTGGACGTCGACGAGCAACGGGTGGACCCGGTTGGCCCGGACGGCCTCGTCGAGGCGCCGGTCCGCGCTCTGCCCGCGGATGCCGAGGACGACGCCGACCCGGTCGCCGACCCGGTCCCCCGCCCGGGAGCGCTCCGCCAGCTCCGCGAGCACGGCGGACTTGCCCGCCTGCGCGGCTCGCTCCCCGGCCTCGTACCGCTCCAGGCGCTCGAGCAGCTCGGACTCGTCGAGGTAAGGGATCTCGTCCCGGACGGCTTGCTCGGCCAGCGACTCCCGGACCAGCTCGAGGTGCGCCAGCGCGTCCTCCAGCGCGGGCTCCACCGGGCTCACCACCGGCTGGCCACCGGTGGGCTCGGATGCCCACTTCTGCCGCGGATCGGCGTGCGCCGCGCTGACATGGATGACCGGGGCGGGGATGCGGGGGAGCACCACGAGCGGAACGCCGCCCTCGCTGTGGATGCTCCCCGGCCGCATGCCAGCATCGTACAGGCGTTCGATACGGGTGTCCAGGTTTTCCACCGGCCGATCCACCAGCCGTGGTCTCGCGTACGGTCGGGGCGATCGGCCCGAGGAGGAGGAGGAGCACGTGAGCCAGCCGACGCACGGGCGCATCGACGCCGTCTGCGTGGTCAACGCTCTCATCCCTGACGCGAATCCGAACGGGCTCGAGCTCACCGCGATCGACAAGCGTCCCGTCACCGAACCGGTCCGCGTCGGTGCCCTCGGCCTGGAGGGCGACGACCAGTACGACAAGCGGCATCACGGCGGCGTGGACCAGGCGGTGTACGTCTACGCGACCGAGGAGGCCGACCGGTGGGCCGCGGAGCTCGGATATGACGTGGCACCCGGCCGCTTCGGCGAGAACCTGCGCACTCTCGGCCTCGCCGTCACCGACGTCGTCGTGGGGGAACGCTGGCAGGTCGGGGAGGCCGGGATCGGGCCGGTGCTCGAGGCGCGCTCACCACGCGTGCCCTGCGCGACGTTCCAGGCGTGGATGCACGAGCCGCACTGGGTCAAGCGGTTCACCGAGCGTGGTGACGTGGGTGCCTACTTCCGTGTGCTGCGCGAGGGGTACGTCCTCGCGGGCGACGACGTCGAGGTGGTGCACCGGCCCAACCACGGGGTCAGCATCCGCCAGGTCTTCGACAGCCGGCTCGGCCGCCATCTCGAGGCGATGCGACGCCTGCTCGACGAGGGCGAGGACCTCGACCCGAAGCTCGTCGCCGAGGTCTCGCGCCGCGTTGCCGTGACGACCCGCGACGGATAGCCAGCAGAGCGGGCCGATCAGCTCGACGTGTCCGAGCCGACCAGCACGGCCGTGAGCGTGACGCTGCCCGTCCCGGCGTTATAGACGGTGACCTTCCGGCCGGCCCCCACCGCGCTCAGCACGGCCGCGGTCGAGGTGGTGGACTTCGCGTAGCGCGCGCTGACCGAGCCCGGTCGTGTCGTGCCGGCGGCATACAGGGTGACGTAGCCGGAGGCCGTGGCGGCCGAAGTGGCGACGACCAGGTCGGCCGACGTCACGCCGGGCCCCACTGATGTCGGCAGGGTGAAGGTGACGGCGGATCCACCGGCGAGCGCGGTCGACGGCAGCACCGTCGCCGGCGGTGCCAGGTGCTCGGTCGCCCCGGAGAGGTCGGGGGTCAGGTACGCCGGCATGGCCGCGGTGACCGTCACGGCCGCGGAGCCGGAGTTGTAGATCGAGACGCTGCGCGACGTACCGACGCGGGAGAGCACGAGTGCCGAGCTCGTCGTGCCCTTGGCGTAGCGCAGGTCCGGTGTGGACGGCCGGCTGCTGCCGGCGGCGAAGACGGTCAGCGTGCCCGCCGCCGTCGAGCCACCCGCGCTGAGGACCAGGTCAACGCCTGAGGCCGACGCGGGCACGGACGAGGGCAGGGCGAAGGTCACCGTGGCGTGCGCCGCCACCGAGCGCGACGCCAGCGCCGACACCGGCGTACCGGCGTGCACGGTGGACCCGAGGAGGTCGGGTACGAGGTAGCCCTTCACCACCGCACTGACCGTGATGGCCGTGGTCGCGCCGTTGTACAGCGTGACCTGCCGCCCACTGCCGACCCTCGTGACGACGAGCCCGGAGGCCGTCGTGCCAGCCGCCGCACGAAGGTCGGGGCTCGACGGGCGAGTGCTCCCGGCCCCGTACGCCGTCACCGCCGCGGCCGAGCTGCCCGCGGTGACGGACACCTCGAGGTCGGCGCCGGTGGCGGTCGACGGCGCCGTCGAGGGCAGCGCGAACGTCACGGTGGCGTGCGAGGCGAGACTGCGCGACGACAGCGCGCTGATCGGGGACACCAGTCGCAACGTCCCCGCCGACCGGGGCGTGACCGACGCCGACGGGGCCGACGCGGCACCGGGCCCGACGACGTTGCGCGCCGCGACGGTGAAGGTGTACGCGGTGCCGTCGACCAGGCCGCTGACCGTCGTGGACGTCCCCGTGGTGCTCAGCCCGGTGCACGTCGGGCAAGCGGGGGACGGCGTGACGTCGTAACCGGTCACGGGGCTGTAGCCATCGGAGTCCGGAGCGGTCCACGACACCGTGGCGGACCCGTCGCCCGCCACCGCGGAGGGCGTCCCCGGCGCGCCGGGAGACCCGGTGCGGTCCAGGACCGGGATGACGGCGACGTGCACGAGGGCGTCGGTCCCCACCCACGCGACGGTGCCGGACGTACCCACCTTGTCGAGGGCCAGCTGGCCCGTCGCCCTGGTCCACGTCCCGAGCGGGTACCAGGTGTGCGTGCCGTCCGCGAGGGAGGTCCACGCCAGCGCCCCGGTCCCGTTGTCACGGACGACGAAGCCGTTGCCCAGCCAACGGCGGCCGACTCCGCCGGCCGGCGTCTCCACCCAGCTGGAGTGCGCTCCGGAACGGTCGACGACGCCCCAGCTGTCGGCCGCGTCGAGCGAGGCCGACGACGTGCAGCCGACCAGGAGCCATGGGCCGGCGGCCTGGGCGTCGCGAACCTCGGCGCACCCGGCAGGCTCGGCGAGGGACGTCGACGTGGCGCTCGCGATGTCGGTGACGCGGATCCCGGTCTGCGGGATCGTGGACACCGGTGCCACGACCGAACCACCGGAGAGGTCCGAGCCCAACCAACCGGCGTCGCCGAGCGCCCCGGTGCCGGGCGTGTAGGTCAGGTCGTCGCCGGTCAGCCGGCGCAAGAGCACGTACGTGCCGTCTGTCACCGCGACGGCACCCGCGGGGTTGGCGACTGAGGCCAGCTGGGTGAGCCCGCTGTACGTCACCAGTTGGTCGACCCGCGGATAGTCCGGGCGAAGGAACGTGGTGAGCCCCCCGCCGGCCGCGACCAGCGAGCAGGTGTCGTAGGGCGTGCTCGGGCAGCCGTTCGTACCCGCGAGGTCGACGTCGTCGGCGATCTCGGTGCTGGCACCCACGCTCAGCGAGGAACCGTTCGCCGTGACCGAGCGCTGCGTCACGGCACCGTTGACGTCGCTGTTGTCGGCGACCACGACGCGAGACCCGTCGACCGCCACGTCGGCTGGTACGGCTGGTACGGGCGCCAGCGGCACGACGCTGGTCGTCGAGCTGCCCCCGACGTCCCAGCGGGAGACCGCCTCGGCGTCCGGTGTACGCCCGGTGACGGCGTACAGCGAGGTCCCGCCCGGGGCCAGCCGGAGGCCGTGAGCCCACGTGGTGACGGTCCGGGTGGTGCCGCTGGAGGAGGTCGCGTAGACGGGCGCGTCCGCCTCCCGCCCGTAGCTGCCGCCGTTGTGGAAGTCCTGCCACGACAAGACGTCGTCGCCGAAGGGCACCAACGTGAACGAGGTCGGTGCGGCCGCGGCAGCAGACGGCGCCGGCCTCGTGGTGGTCGGGCCGACCGAGGAGCTGCCGGCGACCGGACGGGCGATGGTGTCGATGACGGGCTTGCTGCCCCCGCCCTGCCACCAGGCGATCGTGGAGCCGCCGAGGAAGTAGCCGAAGCCGCCGCTGTCCGCGACCGGCAGGGTCCACACCTGCAAGGCGTCGGTGTCGACGTAGACCCAACGACCCGGCGTGCCGCTCGCGGTGGGCGCCGAGATGAGCGCGCCGTGTGCGTCACTCACCTCCGTCGCCGGCCACTGGACGTCGGCGTCGCCGGGGAAGCCCGGGATGACGGTGGGCGTCGTCTGGCCCCAGGCGAGCAGCGACAGGGTCGACACGCCGTTCGGGAAGCTCACGAGCAGGACGCCAGCGGCGGTGGGCGCCACGTAGGTGTAGCCGTCGGGGATCGGGACCTGGGTCGCCGTGCCTGACGGCAGTGGGCGTTGGGTCACGGCGAGCGGGCTGACCGATGTGTTCGTGGTGACCACGCGGTCGCCGACGACGGTGGCGGAGATGTTCAGCGGACCGAGGGCGACGTCGGGTCCGCCCCCGAACGGGTGCCACCAGCCCAGGGTGCTCCCCGGCGTCGCATCCGGCTCGGCGTCGTAGACCAGGCCAGTCTCCCCGACCCCCACGACGTCGGCGACTCTCGGCTCGTAGCGCTCCGGTGCCGGGAGGGTCGTCGTCGCGGCGACGACCGTGTCCGCGCGCGCCGCCGGGACGTCCGTGAGCAACGACGCGACACTCAGCACTGCGGCTGCGGTGGCACCGACGACAGCAGCCGAACGAGCACTCGAACGCACGGGTCCCCCGTTTCCCCCACGACTTCCGTGCGCGACGTCTCGCCCCGGACCGGCCAACCGTATTGCGGCACCGCCCCCGTCGGGCACCGGCCGAACGACCGATGCCGGCGCGGGCCTGCCCATGAGGTGAGACTGGAGGCATGCCGTCCACGCCGCCCGAGGGGCAGCCGGCGCCCTCCGACGGATCGTTGCCCGAGCACTCGCTGACCGGGCTCGGCGATCGGGGCTTCGGTGCGTACGTGCACGTGCCGTTCTGCGCCCGTCGCTGCGGCTACTGCGACTTCAACACCTACACCGCCGTCGAGCTGGGGGGCGGAGCAGCGCAGGCGGCGTACGCCGACACGGTCGCGCTCGAGGTCGACCTGGCCCGACGGGTCCTCGGGGATGAGGTCCCGGCGCTCGACACGGTCTTCTTCGGCGGCGGGACGCCGACGCGGCTCCCGCCGGCCGACCTGGCACGGATCCTGGCCGGGCTGCGCGAGCGGTTCGGGATGAACGCCGACGCGGAGGTGACCACCGAGGCCAACCCCGACTCCGTCGACGCCGCCGGTCTGCACGTGTTGCGCGAGGCGGGGTTCACCCGGATCTCCTTCGGGATGCAGTCAGCCGTCCCCCACGTCCTGGCCACCCTCGACCGGACGCACGAGCCGGCCCGGCTGCCGGCGGTCATCGACGCCGCACGGGCAGCGGGCTTCGACGAGGTGAGCGTGGACCTCATCTACGGCACGCCGGGGGAGTCGGTGGGGGACTGGCGCAGGTCCGTGGAGGCCGCCGTCGCGATGGGTCCGGACCACGTGTCGGCGTACGCGCTCGTCGTCGAGCCGGGCACGGCGCTTGCCGCGCGGGTGCGCCGTGGCGAGGTCGAACCGCCCGACGACGACGATCTGGCGGACAAGTACGTCCTCGCGGACGAGCTGCTCACCACGGCCGGCTACTCCTGGTACGAGGTGAGCAACTGGGCCCGGGACGCCAAGGTGTGCCGCCACAACGTCGGCTACTGGCGGGGCGCGGACTGGTGGGGGTTCGGGCCGGGGGCGCACTCTCACGTGGGCGGCACGCGCTGGTGGAACGTGCGCCACCCCTCAGCCTGGGCGTCGCGGCTGCAGACCGGCGCGAGCCCGACGGAGGCGCGGGAGGTCCTGTCCGCCGAGGAGCGGCGCGAGGAACAGGTCCTGCTCGAGGTTCGTCTCGTCGACGGCATCGCTGTGGACGGGCTCGATCCCGCCGAGGTCTCCTCTCTGGTCTCGGACGGGCTCGTGGACCCCGTGGTGCCCGGCGACGGGCGCGTGCGGCTCACGCTCAGGGGCAGGTTGCTCGCCGACCACGTCGTGCGCCGCCTGTTGTCCTGAATGGCGAGTGAGGCGGGCGACGCCCCGCGTCGTCTACCGTGGGCGCGGCAGCCCTCGTGCCTCGGGGCTGCCCGGCGCGCTGGAGGAAACCGATGACCCTCACCCACACCGGATCCGTCAACACGGTGCTGCCGGCCCGGGCGCCGTCGGTCGGGGCGGCCTTCCTCGAACGGGTCAAGGCCGCGCCCGACGCGGACGCCTTCCGTTCCCCCCAGGGCGACGGCGAGCCGTGGCGCGTCTGGAGCTGGCGGGAGACGGAGACTCGGGTCCGGGCGCTGGCCGGGGGGCTGCTCTCGCTGGGCCTGCAGATCGAGCAGCGGGTCGCCATCGCGAGCACCACCCGGCTCGAGTGGATCTGGGCCGACCTCGCGATCATGCTGGCCGGTGGCGCGACGACCACGGTCTATCCCTCGACGCAGACCGATGACGTCGCCTACATCCTCCAGGACTCGGAGTCGGTGGTCGTCTTCGCCGAGGACGACACCCAGATCGCGAAGCTGCGGGAGCGTCGCCACGACCTGCCCGACGTGCACACCGTGGTCGTCTTCGACGGCACGCCGGACGGTGAGTGGGTGATCTCCCTGGACGAGCTCAAGGAGCGCGGCGAGAAGTACCTCGTCGAGCACCCGTCGGCGCTCGAGGAGATCGTCGCCTCCCTGACGCCCGACAGCCTGGCCACCCTGGTCTACACATCCGGCACGACCGGCCGGCCGAAGGGGGTCGAGCTGACCCACGGGGCATGGACCTACGAGGGGGCGGCGGTCGAGTCGCTGAACCTGCTCCGCCACGACCAGGTGCAGTTCCTCTGGCTTCCCCTGAGCCACGTCTTCGGCAAGGTCCTGCTGGCCGCCCAGTGGCAGATCGGGTTCTCCACGGCCGTCGACGGCCGCGTCGAGCGCATCATCGACAACCTCGAGGTCATCAAGCCGTCGTTCATGGCGGCGGCACCCCGAATCTTCGAGAAGGTCTACACGCGCATCGTGTCCACGACCGAGGCCGAGGGCGGGGTCAAGGCCAAGATCTTCGACTGGGCCTTCCGCGTCGGGCTCGACGTGGTCAACCGCCAGACCGAGGGCCGGTCGGTGCCGCCGCAGCTGAAGGCCCAGCAGCTCCTCGCCGACCGGTTGGTCTTCAGCAAGATCCGCAGCCGCATGGGCGGGAAGGTCGAGTACTTCGTCTCGGGCTCGGCCGCCCTCTCCCCGGAGATCGCCCGCTGGTTCCTCGCCGCGGGGCTCATCATCCTCGAGGGGTACGGCCTGACGGAGACGGCCGCCGGCTCGTGCGTGAACCTGCCGACGGACTTCCGGATCGGCACCGTCGGGCGGCCGCTTCCGGGCACCGAGGTCAAGCTGGCCGAGGACGGCGAGATCCTCATCAAGGGACCTGCCGTCATGCGCGCCTACCACAACCACCCTGACCAGACCGCCGAGGTCCTCTCGGCGGACGGCTGGTTCGCCACCGGCGACGTCGGGGAGATCGACCCCGACGGCAAGGTGCGCATCACCGACCGCAAGAAGGACCTGGTGAAGACCAGCGGCGGCAAGTACATCGTCCCGTCCGCGATCGAGTCGGCGTTCAAGGCCCTGTGCCCGATCGCGAGCCAGATGGTCGTCCAGGCGGAGGGCCGCCACTTCGCCACCGCCCTGGTCACCATCGATCCCGATGCCATGCAGACGTGGGCGCACGGCCAGGGCCTGGACGCCTCCGACCCCGCGAAGTTCGCCACCGGCGAGGCGGTCCGCAGCCACGTCGCGAGGTCCATCGAGGAGCTCAACAGCCGGCTCAACCGCTGGGAGACGATCAAGGACTTCCGGGTCCTCGAGCACGACCTCACTGTGGAGGCGGGGGAGCTGACGCCGAGCCTGAAGGTCAAGCGCAAGGTCGTGAGCGAGCGCTACGCGGCGGTCATCGCCGAGATGTACGTGCCCAAGGCCTGACCGGCCGGCTCACAGGTCCTCGGGGGGGCCTTCGAGCTCGTGTCGCACCTCGGCCTCGACGGCCGAACGTGGATCGGTCTCGCTGGACTGTCCGCGGACGTCGTCGAACATCTCCGACTGCACGAGCTCGTGCCGGGTCACGACGGTGCTGAAGAACGCCTGTCCGGTGGCGATCACCGGCAGCGCCAGGAAGGCACCGGCGGGACCGATCAGCGTCGCGCCGACGATCACCCCACCGAAGGCGATCCCGGGGTGCAGCTGCATCGTCCGGGCCGACAGCGGCGGGGAGATCAGGTAGTTCTCCACCTGCTGGTAGAGGATCTCGAAGCCCAGCACCAGCAGCGCCTCGCGGGGGCTGATCGTCAGGGCCACCAGCACGGGGAGCGCCCCCGCGATGTAGGTGCCCACCGTCGGGATGAACTGCGAGATCAGGCCCATGAAGATGGCGAGGGTCAGGGCATAGGGGAGGCCGATCGCCGCGAAGAAGATGCCGTGCGCGGTCGCCGAGCAGGCGGCGAGCAGCAGCCGCGAGTAAAGGAAGCCGGCGGTCTTCTCGATCGCGATGTCCCACACGCGGAGCACCTCGAGCTGGCGGGCCGGCGGCAGCACCGAGCAGACGGTGCGGCGAAAGCGTGGACCGTCGGTCGCGAAGTAGAAGCCCAGGAGCGCGACGGTGAACGCCTGGAACAGCACCCCCAGCAGGCTCACCGCGAAGCCGAGCGCACCGCCGGCCAACCTCGGGCCGAGGTCGGAGATCTTCTTGGAGATCGTGGCGGAGCTGATGGGCAGGTCGATGTTGTAGTCGTGCTTGAGCCAGGTCGAGATCTTGGTGAGCCCGTCCGGGGCGGACTTCACCAGGCCGATCGTCTGCTGGACGATGAGGTTCCCCACGAGCGCGAAGAAGGCCAGCATGATCACGCCGAGTACGGCGTAGACGGCCAGGGTCGCCAGGCTGCGTCGCCACCCCCGCCGGGCGAGCCGGTCCACGACGGGCTCGATCGCGAACCCCAGGAACAGCGAGAGCAGCAAGATGATGATGAAGCCGAAGAGGCGCTCGACGGCCCAGCGACCCACGAGCAGGGCGACGACCAGCCCGAGGGTCCACAGCGTGTATCCGCGAAGCCATCGCGGCTCGCCGAGGATGCGCCGGGCCCGTGCGGTCGTCCCGGTGCCCGCCATGGATCGACGGTAGCGGCGCGGGTACGCCGGATCCGGTAACCCGACCGGCGCGGCTCAGCTCTCGCGTTCCCCGGCGTCGTAGGCGGCCTCGGCGCGTTGGTCGGCCCGCGTCCGCCGCACCCGCCACACGACGAGCAGCGCCACCACCGCCAGCGCGGCGAGCAGCGCCGCTCCCCGCCCGACGTAGGCCTCGATGCGCTGGTAGGAGTTGCCGGCGAGATAGCCGAGCAGCACGACGCCCACGCCCCAGACGATGCCTCCGGTCGCGTTGAAGAACAGGAACCGCCGATAGGGCATGAGCGCCATCCCGGCGAGGGCCGGCATGACGGCGCGGAAGAACGCGGTGAAGCGGCCGAGGAAGACCGCCCAGCCTCCCCGTCGCGCGAGCAGGGCGTTCGCGTCGGCGAGGCGGTGCTCGTGTCGGCGCAGCGGCCCGATGGTGAGCAGCCGTCGGCCGCCCAGCCGGCCCACCTCGTAGCCGACCGAGTCGCCAAGGATTGCAGCCACGACGACGACGGCCATGGCGGCGGCCAGGTTGGCGTTGCCGCGGCTCGCCGCGACCCCGGCCAGGATGGCCGCGGTCTCCCCCGGGAGGACGAACCCGATGAAGAGGGCGTCCTCGGCGAAGACGAGGGCGAACGCCAGGACGTAGACCAGCCACGTGGGGACGTTCAGCAGGTGGTCGGCGAGCGCTGTCACGGCAGCGCCTCGCCGGCGAGGAAGGGCTCGACGAGGTCGGGCAGCACCTCGGCGGCCAGGGTGGCGCTCGTCGACACGGGCACGTCGAGGACGTGGTAGGCCTGCCGTCCGGCCGCGGTCGTCGCCGTGAGCGTCACCAGGCCGGCCCGTCGCTGGAACCAGCTGGCCCGCCAGTTCCAGCCGATGATCCCCCCGCCCTCGAGCATCACCCGTCTGCGGTCGATCGCCCCGGCGGAGGACACGAGGACTCCGTCCACCAGCGTGTGCCCGAGGCCTCGTGCGCGGTCGGCCGCGAGGAGGAGGGCCACGGCCACCACACCGGCTCCGACCGCGACGCTCACCCACGCTGGGCTGTCCGCGGCACGTCCCAGCCCGACCACGGCCACGAGGACGAGCACGGCCACCGCCCCGGCCCGCGAGTAGCGGCGCCGAGTCGCGCGGCGCCCGTGCCGGCGCAAGGGGGCGTAGGGCGGCTCGGCCGCGGCGAGGACCTGGGCGGCGACCGCTCGCGCGACGGCGAGCGGCGCCGGCGGAAGCAGGATCGTGCCGCCGCGATCCGCACCGCGCCCGACCCGCAGACCGGTCGCGACGGCGAGGGTTCGAGCTCCTCCGACGCCGCGCAGCAGCAGCGGCTGGCTCAGCTCGGCGCCACGCAGCCGCCGTCCCTCGACGGTCGTCGCCCGGCGGGTCAGCAGGCCCCGGGTGACGTGCAGGGTCCCGTCGGGCGCGCGCTCGAGACGGTGGCCCCAGTAGGCCAGCAGGTAGCCGGCGACCGCCGCGAGGCTGACCACTGCGAGGAGCGCCGCGGCGACCGCGCCGACCACGAGCCCGAGCGGCGCCGCTGCGAGGCGGTGGCCGAGTCCGGTCAGCGGCCGCAGCCGGGTGAGGTCGACGTGGCTGTCGTTGATGGCGTTCCACACCAGGCCGGCCAGGGCGAGGATCGTCACCACTCCGGACAGCGTGAAGGGCGCGAAGCGGACCCACGAGGGGTCGAGGCGGGCGACCACGACGCCGGCCGGTTCGCCGGGCGATGGGTGCGCCGGTTGCGACGTACGTCCGACCAGCAACTGCTCGCGCAGCTCCGCCGCCTGGCCCGAGGTGAGGCCGTCCAGCCGGACCCCCTCGTCCTCGCGTCGGTCGGAGCGACCGGTGCCGATGGCCACGCGGGCGAGCCCGAGCGCGCGGTGCAGGGGATGGGCGGTGACGTCGACGGTGCGGACCCGGTCTCGGGGCACCGTACGGCTGGTCCGGCGCAGCAGCCCGCTGCGCACCTGGACCGCGTCGGCGGTGATCCGATAGGTGGTGGTGGCCCAGCGCAGCGTGGCACGGACCGCGACGACCGCGGTGGCCAGCAGCCCCCAGGGCGCGCCACCCCCGTTCCGCGTGCCGAACAGGACCAGCGGGATCAGGACCGGCAGCGCCCTGGCGAGCTCGGTCACCGGCTGGACCAGCAGCATGCGGGAGTCCAGGCGGCGCCAGCCGGGGGTGTCGGCGGTCTCGGTCATGTCGCGTCCCCGGCACTGGCCTCGGCCGCGGCGGTGAGTCGCGCCACCAGTGACTCGGCGGTCTCCAGGTCGAGCCCTTCGATGACCAGCGGGCCT
This sequence comes from Actinomycetes bacterium, assembly GCA_035506535.1. NCBI lineage: Bacteria > Bacillati > Actinomycetota > Actinomycetes > Actinomycetes bacterium. Next base: position 24,207 of record DATJPE010000099.1, read on the forward strand.
GCAGCCGATGCGGTCGTGACGGTGACGTTGGTCAGCCGGAACAGCTGCTCCAACGGGCCGCGGTGGCTGTCCACGGTCTGGATGCGCGAGATCGGGGCCAGCCGACGTTCCTGGGTGAACCACCCCGACTGGGTGTAGACGGCGCCGTCCGTGGCCTCCCAGCGGTGCACGTGGTAGCGCCAGCGGGGCATCACCAGCAGGTGGGCGGCCGCGAGCACCGCACAGGTCGCCAGCGCCGCCGCGTGCAGGGCGAGGTGGGGCGGGTCGGTGGCGATCCAGACCAGCTGCGCGGCGAGGACGACCAGCCAGGCAGCGCCGGCCCGGGTGGCCCAGTACCAGACGGCCGTACGGCTGACCCGGTTGGCCGGGGCCCGCAGCCGGATCCCGGCCGTCTGCGCCTCCACCCACCCACTGTGCCACCCGTGCCCACCATTGTGGTCGGCCGGTCTCGCTACGGTCCGCGCATGACGGCGACGCGGCCGGACGGGTCCTGGCTGGCCAGGACGGCGGGTGGGCTGCCGCGGCCGTACTGGTTCGTCTGGGCCGGCACCGTGGTCAACCGGCTGGGCCAGTTCGTCGAGCCCTTCCTCGCGCTCTACCTCGTGCAGGGCCGGGGAGTGTCGGTCACCGAGACCGGGACGGTGCTGGCCTCCCTCGGACTCGGGGCGCTGGTCTCCCAGCCGCTGGGCGGGGCGCTCGCGGACCGGATCGGGCGTCGGGCGACGCTGGTGGCCGGGATGGTCGGGTCCGCGGCCGGGCTCGCCGCCCTCGGGCTGGCCCGCCAGCTGTGGCTCGTGGGGCTGGCTGCCTTCGCCTACGGCGTCGTGGTCGACCTCTACCGCCCGGCCGTCGGGGCTCTCGTCGCCGACCTGGTGGAACCCCCGGACCGGACACGGGCCTACGCGCTGCTCTACTGGGCGGTCAACCTGGGCGTGTCGGTGTCCGGCGTCGTTGGCGGTGTCCTGGCCCTGCACGGCTGGTGGGTGCTGTTCGTGCTGGACGCGCTCACCTGCCTGGTCTTCGCCGTCCTCATCGTCCGCGGGGTGCCCGAGACCCTGCCCGAGCGGGCGTCGGGGGACTCCGGCGGCTACGGGCGCGCGCTTCGGGACCGGCTGCTGCTGGCGCTCGTCGGGATCACGCTGGCCGGTGCGGTCGTCTACCTGCAGGCCTACGTCACCCTGCCGCTGTCGATGCGCGCGAGCGGGCTGACCTCCGCGGACTACGGCGTCGCCTATGCGGTCAACCCGCTGGTCATCGTGTTCCTGCAGCCGCTGACCCTGCGCGCGCTGGTCGCCGCGCCACGGGTGCGGGTCTTCGTGTCGTCGATCGTCCTGCTCGGGCTCGGCTTCGGGCTCACCGCACTCGCGAACAGCTTGTGGCAGTACGCCGCCACGGTGGTCGTCTGGACCCTCGGGGAGATCGCGTTCAACGCTGTCGCACCGACCATCGTCGCCGACATCGCGCCCCCGGAGCAGCGTGGGCGCTACAACGGCATGCTCGGCCTGGCCTACGGCGCCGGCGCGTTCCTCGGCCCGCTCCTCGGCACCCGGGCCTTCGCGGTGAGCGAGCGGCTGCTCTGGTTCGGCTGCACCGCGGTGTGCCTCGTGGCGGCCGGGGCGGCTTCGGCCCTGGGTCCTGGCCTGCGGCGGCGCGAGCGCGAAGGCCTGCGCGCCGACTAGACTTGGCACTCAGGGCCGACGAGTGCCAGGGCGGGGCCAGAGCCGGCCCGACCCGGCCGAGGTGAGGCGAGGAGGTGCCGCCGTGCTCGACGACCGCAAGCTCGCGGTCCTCCGTGCGATCGTCGAGGACTACGTCGCGACGCAGGAACCGGTCGGGTCGCGCGCCCTCGTCGAGCGCCACGGCCTGGGCGTCTCGCCGGCCACGATCCGCAACGACATGGCCGCCCTGGAGGACGAGGGCTACATCGCCCAGCCGCACACCAGCGCCGGGCGGATCCCCACCGACAAGGGCTATCGGCTCTTCGTCGACCGGCTGTCTCAGCTGCGCCCGCTCACGGTCGCGGAGCGGCGCGCGATCAGCGCCTTCCTCGATGGGGCGGTCGACCTCGACGACGTCGTCGGGCGCACGGTTCGCCTGCTCGCGCAGCTGACCCGGCAGGTCGCCGTCGTGCAGTACCCGTCACTGACGCGCTCGGTGGTCCGCCACGTCGAGCTGGTCCCCGTGCTGCCCACTCGGGTGATGCTCGTCCTCATCACCACCACCGGCCGCGTCGAGCAGCGCGTCGTCGACACCGGCCACGCCGTCGGCGAGGACACCCTCGGCGACCTGCGCTCCCGGCTCAACGCGATCGCGACCGGCTTGCCGCTTGCCGACGTACCGGCCGCCGTCGGCAACCTCGGCGAGGCCTTCACCCCCGAGGACCGACCGGCGGTGAGCGCCCTGCTCGCAACCCTCCTGGAGATGCTCGTCGAGGAGCGCGAGGAACGCGTCGTGCTCGCGGGCACCGCGAACATCACCCGCTTCGGCAGCGACTTCCCCAACAGCGTCGCCCCCGTGCTCGAGGCGCTGGAGGAGCAGATGGTGCTGCTGCGGCTGCTCGGGGAGGCGAGCGACGCCACGGCGTCCGTCGACCCGAGCCAGGTGACCGTCCGGATCGGTCACGAGCACCACGTCGAGGGGCTGGGCGGGACGAGCGTGGTCAGCGTCGGCTACGGAGCGGGTGACCTCGCGGTCGCCCGGCTCGGGGTCCTAGGACCCACCCGGATGGACTACCCGGGCACCATGGGCGCGGTGCGCGCGGTCGCGCGCTACGTCAGCCGCCTGATCGCGGAGGTCTGAGCGTGGCCGTCGACTACTACGCCGTCCTCGGCGTGGACCGCACCGCCACGCCCGAGGAGATCAAGCGCGCCTACCGCCGGCTGGCGCGCGAGCTGCACCCCGACGTCAACCCCGACGCCGAGACCCAGGAGCGCTTCAAGGAGGTCACCGCCGCCTACGAGGTGCTGTCGGACCCGGCCAAGCGCGAGATGTTCGACCTGGGCAGCGACCCGTTCGGCGCGCACGGCGGCAACGGCTTCGGGAGCGGGTTCGCGTTCACCGACATCATGGACGCCTTCTTCGGCGGGGGCGCGCCTCGCGGTCCCCGGCCGCGCCAGCGGCGGGGCCAGGATGCCCTGATCCGCCTCGAGCTCGACCTCGCCGAGACCGCGTTCGGGACCGCCAAGGAGATCCAGGTCGACACGGCCGTCGGCTGCCCGACCTGCCACGGCGCGGGGACGGCGCCGGGCACCTCGCTCACCGGATGCCCGACGTGTCACGGGCGTGGCGAGGTCCAGCAGGTGCAGCGCTCGTTCCTCGGGCAGGTGATGACCTCCCGGCCGTGCCCGCAGTGCGGTGGGTTCGGCACGATCATCCCGCACCCCTGCAACGACTGTTCCGGCGAGGGCAGGGTGCGCACCCGCCGCACCCTGACGGTCCGGGTCCCCGGTGGCGTGGACACCGGCACGAGGATCCAGCTGGCCGGCGAGGGCGAGGTGGGGCCGGGCAACGGCCCCGCGGGCGACCTGTACGTCGAGGTCGTCCAGCGCCCGCACGCGGTGTTCCAGCGCCAGGGCGACGACCTGCACTGCACCCTGGCGCTGCCCATGACGGCCGCGGCGCTGGGCGCGTCGATCGCGCTGGACACCCTCGACGGGGAGGAGACCGTCGACGTCCGGCCAGGCACCCAGCCGGGCCAGGTCATCCCGCTGCGCGGGCGCGGCGTGACCCACCTGCGCGGCGGCGGGCGTGGTGACCTGCTCGTCCACGTCGACGTGCAGACCCCGACGAAGATCGACGGCAAGCAGGAGCAGCTGCTGCGCGAGCTGGCCCGGCTGCGCGACGAGGAGCGCCCAGCGGGGGAGTTCGCCCCTGGGACCCATGGGCTGTTCGCCCGGCTGCGCGACGCCTTCAACGGGCGCTGAGCGTGGGCGCGGCGGTGTTCGCCCTCCCAACCGATCTCCTGCTCGCCGGGGCGGAGCTCGTCCTCGACGGCCCCGAGGGGCGGCACGCGGGCACCGTGCGCCGCGTCCGGGTCGGGGAGCAGGTCGTGGTGACCGACGGGGCAGGCCACGGCGTCGAGGCCGAGGTCCTGGCCGTGGGGCCAGACGGCGTCCGCCTCGGCGTGCGGTCGCGGTGGGAGGAGCCGGCACCGCAGCCGCGAGTCGTCGTGGTGCAGGCCCTGCCCAAGGGCGATCGTGGCGAGGTCGCCGTCGAGACCCTGACCGAGGTCGGGGTCGACGTGATCGTGCCCTGGGCCGCCGCCCGCTGCGTGACCCGCTGGCGCGAGGACCGAGCGGCGAAGTCGCTCGCCCGGTGGCGCTCGACGGCCCGCGAGGCGGGCAAGCAGGCGCGGCGGGTCCGCTGGCCGGACGTACGCCCGCTGGCGAGCACCGCCGACGTCGCGGCCCTGCTCGCCTCGGCGGCCGCCGGCCTCGTGCTCCACGAGGAGGCGACGACGCCGCTGGCGTCGGTACCGGTGCCGCCGGAGGGGGACGTGGTGCTGGTCGTCGGCCCGGAGGGCGGGATCAGCCCCGAGGAGCTCGCCGCGTTCTCCGCCGCGCAGCACGTACGGCTGGGTCCGTCCGTCCTGCGGACCTCGACGGCCGGGACCGTCGCCGCCGGGATCGTGCTCTCCCGCACACCTCGGTGGTCGATCAGCGCTACCCGACGGTGAAGTTCTTGGTGTCCCAGAGCAGGAGCGTGGCGTTCTTGCCGTTGTCGTTGAGGGCCTGGACCTGGTAGCCCCCGGCGGGCAGGGTGAACGTGGTGCTCGCGCTGGCAAAGGCGCCCATCTGCGTGGTCACCGCCTTCTGCGCGACCTGGGTGCCGTCGTCCTTCAGGACCCGCACGATGACGTTGCCCTCGAAGCCGGTGCCGTACACCGTCACCTTCACCGGCGAGGCGACCGTCGACCCCTCTGCGGGTGCGAGGATCCAGACGTTGGCGAGGGTGTCGAGGGAGTTGCCGCGCGCGGTCGGCTTGCCGAGGGACGCGGCACCCTGCGGTGGCTGACCGTTGACCTGGATCTGGACCCGCTTCACCGACGGGTCCGCGGCGGTGACCGTCCACACCACCTGCTGGATGGCCATCGCCTGACCCTGTTCCCCGATGTGCGGGAAGTCGCTGACGTTGACAGTGGCCAGGTCGCCGTCCACTCTCACCGAGAGTGCCTGGGTGCCGGAGGGCCACAGGGTCGTGTAGTCGGGGTCGACCGCGTTGCCGCCGAACAGCTCGTCGAGCGCGGCGGTGATCCGCCCGGTGGGGCTGGCCTCGGTCGGCAGGGTGTGGAACTCGCGATAGAGCCGGGTCCCGACGCCGGGCACGTCGGCGACGTAGTAGACGGCCAGCGCCGCCGACTCCGTCGGCGAGGAGGCGGTGGAGGCGCTCGAGTGCCCCCCGGAGGGGAGCGCGGACGTGCCGGTCGAGCCGGTCGCCTGCGACACCTGCTCGCTGGGGCTGACCACGGCTGACGTCGAGCCACTGGTGCCGGGGGTCGCCGTCGGGCTGCCGCTTCCGCGGGTCAGGCTGATGCCGAGGGCGACGCCGCCAAGCAGCAGGACCGCCGCCGCGGCCACCGCGAGCGGGGCCACCCACGACGGGCGGCGGCGCGGCGGCTCGCCGTCACCGGCCCCCTGCAGGATCTTCCCGAGACCGTCGTCGCTGACCGACATGGCCGACCCTTCCCCGTGCAGCACCTCACGCAGCCGCTCTGCGTAGAGCTCGTCGTCGTTCATCGATCCTGCCCCCAGCTCGCGAGCACCGGACGAAGGGCCTGGACCCCGCGCGAGGCGTACGACTTGACCGCACCGGGGCTGATGCCCAGGGCCGCGGCGATGTCCGCCTCGGACCAGTCGGCGTAGTAGCGCAGGACGAGCACCTCACGCTGGCGCTCCGGGAGCCTGGCGAGGGCGTCGATCACCGCCCGGCGGTCGGCCAGCGACGCGGCCGGGTCGGGGGCCGGCGCCGGGGTCGCCGGCAGGGCTTCGGCCGCGCGCTCCGCGGTCCCCCTGCGCCGCAGGACGCTCCGGGCGCCGTTGACGACTGCCTGCCGCAGGTAGCCGACGGCGGCGTCGGGGTCGCGCAGCCGGTCCCAGCGCCGGAACAGACCGACGTAGGCCTCCTGCACGACCTCCTCGGCGGTCGGCACGTCCCGCACCAGCAACGCCGCCACCCGCACGAAGGTGCCGTAGTGACCGCTGTAGAGGACGGTCACCGCCTGCTCGGCGTCCCAGCTGTGCGGGTCGTCGGGCGGCCAGGGCGCGGCGTGCCGACCGACGGCGTCCACCTCGCGCACCGCCCTCCGGCCGACGACCGACACCCCTGGCATGAAGGGTAGGACGCGCGAGCGCCCCACTCGGTTGGCACGTCACCCGGGGTGTCGCGAGCGAGCGTTGCTCCTCGGAGAGGATGGCGTGGTGGCCTATCGCATCTGCTTGGTCTGCTCGGGCAACATCTGCCGCTCGCCGACCGCCGAGGTCGTGCTGCGCTCGCTGCTGGGCGACGCCGGGCTGGCCGACGAGGTCACGGTCGGCTCGGCCGGGATCGGCGGGTGGCACGTCGGTGAGCGTGCCGACCCGCGCTCGCTGCGCGTCCTGGCCGCCGCCGGCTACGACGGCAGCTCCCACCGGGTACGCCAGTTCGACCCGACCTGGTTCGACGAGCTGGACCTCGTCCTCGCCCTCGACCGCGGCCACCTGGACGACCTACGGGCGCTGGCGCCGGACACGGCCAGCCGGGACCGCGTGCTGCTTCTACGCAGCTTCGACCCGGCAGCCGTCGCTGCCGGAACCCTGGAGGTCGAGGACCCCTACTTCGGCGCTGCGGCCGACTTCGAGCGGGTGCTGCGCGAGATCGAGGCGGCCTGCGCCGGGCTGGTCGAGCACCTCGACGACACGCTGGTCACCCGCTGAGGGTCGCTCAGCCGGGGGGCCAGCCGAAGGGGCGACCGCCGAGGACGTGGGCGTGCACGTGGTGGACGCTCTGCCCCGCGTCCGGGCCGGTGTTGGAGACCAGCCGCCAGCCGCCGTCGACCCCGTCGTCCGCGGCGACGGCCGCCGCCTGCTGGAGCAGCTCGGCGGCCGCGTCGGGATCGGACTCCGCCAGGGCGCCGATGCTCGGGTGGTGGTCCTTGGTGATGACCAGGACGTGGGTCGAGGCCACGGGGTTGATGTCCCGAAAGGCCAGCGTGCGCTCGCTCTCGCGCACGATCGTCGCGGGGATCGTCCCGGCGACGATTCCGCAGAACAGGCAGCCCTCCACCGATGTCACGGCGTCAGGCTAGCCAGCGCGAAGGTCGCGGCGAAGCCCGGGCCCCGGTCGGCCGCGGACCGTACGATTGAGCGCGACCCACCCCTTGAGCACGGAGAGGCGGCGCGAGGAGGGGCCCTGCGGGGCCCGCCCATGGCGGAGAACATCCAACGCACCCTGACGGTGCCTGCCTCGGTGCCGATGGTCAGCGTCCTCGGGGCTCGCGACGAGCTCCTGCGCGCCGTCGAGCAGCTGGTACCGACGGTGGACGTCCATGCGCGGGGCAACGCGATCACCGCGACCGGGCCCGAGGACGAGGTCGGACTGGTCATCCGGCTCTTCGAGGAGCTGCTCACCGTCGTCGGCAGCGGGCAGACCCTCACGCCCGAGACCGTGCAGCGCTCGCTGTCGATGCTGCGACACGACGCGGACGAGCGCCCGGCGAGCGTGCTGACCCAGAACATCCTCTCGAACCGGGGCCGCACGATCCGTCCCAAGACGCTCAACCAGAAGCGGTACGTCGACGCGATCGACGCGCACACCATCGTGTTCGGGATCGGGCCGGCCGGTACGGGCAAGACGTACCTGGCGATGGCCAAGGCCGTGCAGGCGCTGCAGAGCAAGCAGATGACACGGATCATCCTGACCCGCCCAGCGGTCGAGGCGGGGGAGCGGCTCGGCTTCCTGCCGGGCACGCTGTCGGAGAAGATCGACCCCTATCTGCGGCCGCTGTACGACGCGCTGCACGACATGATCGACCCCGACTCGATCCCGCGGCTGATCGCCGCCGGCACGATCGAGGTGGCGCCTCTCGCATATATGAGGGGTAGGGCTCAGCCGCTCGAGACGCCAGTGCTCACTCCCAGAGGCTTCCGCCCGATCGGGAGCCTGCGGGTCGGAGACCTCGTGATCGGGTCCGACGGTCGACCGGTACCGGTCCTGGGCGTCTACCCGCAGGGCACCAAGCCGGTCTACCGCGTCACCACCTCGGACGGTGCCTCGACTCTGGCCTGCGGTGATCACCTCTGGTTCGTGACGACCCCGGACGACCGCCGGCGGGGCCGTCCTGGGCGGGTGGTGCGTACCAGCGACATGCTCGGTCGTCTCCGGACCGCGCATTACCGCCGCTTCGAGCTGCCGTTGGTCGGCGCGGTCCACATGGAGCCGAAGGAGGTTCCCCTCGATCCCTACGCCCTCGGCCTGCTCCTGGGTGACGGTTGTCTCACGCTCGCTACGACGCCCTCCTTCACTACCGCTGATGCCGAACTGGCCGAGGCCCTGGGGGCGTGCCTACCCGATATCGAGCTGAGCCCCAAGTCGGATGTGGACTACGTCCTCAGGCATGCGGGTGCCGGCCGAGGGGGACTGCGAGTGGCCAACCCGGTGAGCCAGCTGGTTCGCGAGCTCGAGTTGGCCGGGACCCGCTCCAGCACGAAGTTCGTCCCCTCCGTCTACCTGATCAACTCCGTCGACGTGAGGCTGGCCGTCCTTCAAGGGCTCCTCGACACCGACGGAGGGCCGGTCCGACAGCACGGACGTACCTGCCGGGTCCAGTACACGACGTGCTCAGCCCGATTACGCGACGACGTGGTCTTCCTGGTCCGCTCTCTGGGTGGCATCGCACACACGCGCACGCGCCCGGCCGAGGGCCGGCGCCCGGGAGGTGATTCGCAGCACCCCATTCACCACCGACACGATGCCTACGTCATCGACATCCGGCTGCCGGAGGGGGTTTCTCCGTTCCGCCTGACGCGGAAGCGGGAGGCATACGACGCTGTCGGCGGCGGCCGACCGATGCGCATGATCGAGCGGATCGAGCCGGCGGGCAGCGTCGATTGTGTCTGCATCAGCGTGGCCGCGCCCGACCACCTCTACGTGACCGAGGACTTCATGGTCACGCACAACACCCTGAACGACGCCTTCATCATCCTGGACGAGGCGCAGAACACCTCGCCCGAGCAGATGAAGATGTTCCTGACCCGGCTCGGGTTCGGCTCGAAGATGGTCGTCACCGGGGACGTGACCCAGATCGACCTGCCCGGAGGCACCCAGAGCGGGCTGAAGATCGTCCGCGAGATCCTCGACGACATCGAGGACGTTCGGTTCTTGGAGCTCACCGCGCAAGACGTCGTGCGACACCGCCTCGTCGGCCAGATCGTCGACGCGTACGGCCGCTGGGACGCCCTGCAGCGCACCCAAGGACCCAACGGCCAGGGACCGTCGAGCTCGGGCCGTTCCCGTCCCGGTGCGGCGCACCGCAAGGGCGGGCGGTGAGGCGCGGATGAGCATCGAGGTCGCGAACGAGTCGGGGGTGGAGGTCGACGTCGACGGCCTGTCCGCACTGGCGCGCTTCGTGCTCGACCGGCTGCGCATCCACCCGCTCGCCGAGCTGTCGATCCTGCTCGTCGACACCGAGGCGATGGAGCAGCTCAACGCGCAGTGGATGGACGAGACCGGACCCACGGACGTGCTCGCCTTCCCGATGGACGAGCTGCGCCCGACGGGGGACGACGAGGATCCCGAGCCCGGCCTGCTGGGCGACGTGGTTCTCTGCCCGCAGGTCGCGCAGCGCCAGGCCCGCGAGGCCGGCCACAGCGTCATCGACGAGCTGCAGATGCTGACGACCCACGGGATCCTGCACCTTCTCGGCTACGACCACGCCGAGCCTGACGAGCGCGAGGAGATGTTCGGCCTGCAGCGTGACCTGCTCGCCGCCTGGTCCGTCCATCCGAAGGGCGCACGATGAGCTCCGCGGACGTGACGCGCCTGGTGGTCGCGTTCCTGCTCGTGGTGATAGCAGCGTTCCTCGCCGCCGCGGAGACCGCGATCGCACGGGTCTCACGGGCGCGCGTGCACGAGCTCGCCGTCGAGGGCCGGCGCGGCGCGGTCCCGCTGTCCGCCCTGGTCGACGACCCGGCGTCGGCGGTCAACGCGCTGCTGCTGGTTCGGGCGATCGCCGAGACGACCGCCGTCGTCCTCGTCACGGTCACCCTCGTGGATCTCCTGCCGTCCGAGGCGTGGGGCGCGGCGCTGACGGTCGTCGTCATGGTCGCGGTGTCCTACCTGCTCGTCGGGGTCGCCCCGAGAACCTTGGGTCGCCAGCACGCGGAGTCGTACGCCCTCGCGGTCGCCCGTCCCGTCCGCTGGCTCTCCCTCCTGCTCGCCCCCCTCACCCGGACGCTGATCGTGCTCGGCAACGCGCTGACCCCGGGCCGAGGCTTTCGCGACGGGCCGTTCGCCTCCGAGGCGGAGCTGCGCGACCTCGTCGACCTCGCGGAGCGCACCTCGGTCATCGAGCACGACGAGCGGGAGATGATCCACTCGGTGTTCGAGCTCGGCGACACCATCGTGCGCGAGGTGATGGTCCCGCGCCCGGACATGGTCGTCATCGAGCACGGTCGCACCCTGCGCCAGGCGATGTCGCTGGCGCTGCGCAGCGGGTTCAGCCGGATCCCGGTGGTGGGCGAGAACGTGGACGACGTACGCGGCGTCGTCTACCTGAAGGACCTTGCACGGCACACCTTCGAGCATCGCCATGGCGATTCGGTGAAGGTCGAGTCCGTCATGCGCCCCGCGGTCTTCGTGCCGGACAGCAAGCCCGCCGCCGAGCTGCTGCGTGACATGCAGGCGCAGCGTACCCATGTCGCGATCGTCGTCGACGAGTACGGCGGCACGGCCGGCCTGGTCACCATCGAGGACGTGCTGGAGGAGATCGTCGGTGACATCGCCGACGAGTACGACACCGGTGCCCCGGAGATCCAGCAGCTGCCGGACGGCGACGTACGCGTCTCCTCGCGCCTGAACGTCTGGGACTTCGCCGAACGCTTCCAGATCCCGCTCGACCACGACGACGAGGACGACGTGGACACCGTCGGAGGCCTGCTCGCCAAGCGGCTCGGGAAGGTGCCGATCGCCGGCTCGACGGTCGTGGTCGACGGCTACCGGCTGGTGGCCGAGTCGCTCGCCGGGCGACGCAACCGGATCAGCACCGTGCTCGTGCAGCGGATCGAGGCGGACCCCGCACCGGCGCCGGAGCAGACGCAGCGGGCCGATGCCTGAGAGCGGCGCCCTCGACCCCGAGGACGCCAAGCTGGTGACGCTGGCCCGCGCGACTCGGGCGCGCACCGGAGCTGCCGCGGCAGCCGCGGTCCGCGACACCACCGGACGGACCTACGCCGCAGGCGAGGTCGCCCTGCCCTCGCTGCGCCTGACGGCCCTGCAGGCGGCCGTCGTCGTCGCGCTGGGCAGCGGCGCGCCGGGCCTCGAGGCGGCCGCGGTCGTGGCCGAGGATCCGTCGGTCGGCGAGACCGAGCTGGCCGCGGTCCGCGAGCTGGCCGGACCGGGCGTTCCGGTCCACCTCGCGGGCGTCGACGGGCAGGTCCGCGGCAGCGCGACCAGCTAGGCGCGAGGGGGCACGGCAGAATCGGGCGGGTGAGCTTCCGGTGCGGCTTCGCCTGCTTCGTCGGGCGGCCGAACGCCGGCAAGTCGACCCTGACCAACGCCCTCGTCGGGACGAAGGTGGCGATCACCTCCGACAAGCCGCAGACGACTCGCCATGCCGTGCGCGGGATCGTCCATCGCGCCGACGGCCAGCTTGTGGTGGTGGACACCCCGGGTCTGCACCGGCCGCGGACCCTGCTGGGGGAGCGGCTCAACGACGTGGTCCGCGAGACCCTGACCGAGGTGGACGTCGTCGGGATGTGCGTGCCCGCGGACGAGCGGGTCGGCCCCGGTGACCGGTTCATCGCGCGCGAGCTCGCCGACCTGCGCCGTACCCCGAAGGTCGCGATCGTGACCAAGACCGACCGGGTCGACCGCCAAGAGGTCGCGGCCCGGCTGCTCGAGGTCGCCGAGCTGGCCGACTTCACCGAGGTGGTGCCCGTCTCGGCCGTCACCGGGGAGCAGGTCGAGCTGCTCGCCGGGCTGCTGGTCGGCCTGCTGCCGGAGGGCCCGCCCCTTTACCCCGACGGCGAGCTGACCGACGAGCCCGACCAGGTCCTGGTGGCCGAGCTGGTCCGCGAGGCGGCGCTGGAGGGCGTACGGGAGGAGCTCCCGCACTCGATCGCGGTGGTCGTCGAGGAGATGGGACTGCGCGCCGACCGCGACGAGGACCGTCCGCTGCTGGACGTCTCGGCCGTGCTCTTCGTCGAGCGCGACAGCCAGAAGGCGATCGTGATCGGGCGCGGAGGTGAGCGGCTGCGCGCGGTGGGGACCTCGGCACGCCACCAGATCGAGGCGCTGCTCGGGGTGCCGACCTACCTCGACCTGCGCGTCAAGGTGGCCAAGGACTGGCAGCGCGACCCTCGCCAGCTGCGCCGGCTCGGCTTCTGAGCCTCGGAGCCTGTTACCCTGAGTCCGTGCGGTTCGGCCTGCTTCTTAGCCGCCGCGGCGAGGCCCTCTGACGGCCGGCTCCCTCGCCGCGGTGATCGGCTTGCCCGTCGGCCACCCCGACCCATCCGAGGGAGCCCTTCCGTGACCGCGACGTCCACCCACGGCAGCCCGCAGACGCCCAGCGGGATGCCGATCCACAAGTACGCCCCGTTCGTCCCCGTCGACCTCGCCGACCGCACCTGGCCCTCCCGGTCCATGGACCGCGCGCCGCTGTGGTGCAGCGTGGACCTGCGCGACGGCAACCAGGCCCTCATCGACCCGATGACGCCCGCCCGCAAGCGCCGGATGTTCGACCTGCTCGTCCGCATGGGCTACAAGGAGATCGAGGTCGGCTTCCCGAGCGCGAGCCAGACCGACTTCGACTTCGTCCGCCAGCTCATCGACGAGGACCTCATCCCCGACGACGTGACGATCCAGGTTCTGACGCAGGCGCGGGCCGAGCTCATCGAGCGGACGTACGAGTCGATCCAGGGGGCCGACCGAGCCATCGTGCACCTGTACAACTCGACGTCGACCCTGCAGCGCCGGGTCGTGTTCGGCCTGGACCAGGAGGGCATCACCGCGATCGCGGTGGACGCTGCCCGCCTGTGCCTGAAGCTGACCGAGACGGTGCCGGGCACCGACGTACGGTTCGAGTACTCCCCGGAGTCCTACACCGGCACCGAGCTGGACTACGCGCTCGAGGTGTGCAACGCGGTGAACGACGTCTGGCGCCCCTCGCCGGACCACAAGACGATCATCAACCTGCCGGCGACGGTGGAGATGGCGACGCCGAACGTCTACGCCGACTCGATCGAGTGGATGTCGAGGCATCTGGCGTACCGGGACAGCGTCGTGTTGTCGTTGCACCCGCACAACGACCGCGGGACCGCGGTCGCCGCGGCCGAGCTCGGCTACCTGGCCGGGGCGGACCGCATCGAGGGGACGCTGTTCGGCAACGGCGAGCGCACCGGGAACGTCTGCCTGGTCACGCTGGGGCTGAACCTGTTCTCGCAGGGGATCGACCCGGAGATCGACTTCACCGACATCGACGAGATCCGGCGCACCGTCGAGTACTGCAACCAGCTGCCCGTGAACGAGCGGCACCCCTACGGGGGCGACCTCGTCTTCACGGCCTTCTCCGGCTCGCACCAGGACGCGATCAAGAAGGGCTTCGAGCACCTCGAGCGCGACGCTGCGGCCGCCGGGAAGCCGGTGGAGGAGATGCCGTGGGCCGTGCCGTACCTGCCGATCGACCCCAAGGACCTCGGCCGCACCTACGAGGCCGTCATCCGGGTCAACAGCCAGTCCGGCAAGGGTGGCGTCGCGTACATCATGAAGACCGAGCACAACCTCGACCTGCCGCGCCGGCTGCAGATCGAGTTCAGCCGGGTCATCCAGGCGCGCACCGACGCCGTCGGCGGCGAGGTCACGCCGGCGCAGATGTGGGCGGCGTTCTCCGACGAGTACCTTCCCGACCCGCACGCGCCGTGGGGCCGCTTCTCGCTCCGCTCGCTCCAGCAGGCGTCGGCCGTCGACGCGACCGACGCGCTGTCGGTGGTCGTGCGCGACGCCGCCGCCGGTCCGGCGGAGGTGACGCTGGAGGGGTCGGGCAACGGCCCGATCGCGGCGTTCTGCGATGCGCTGGCGACGTACGGCGTCGACGTACGGGTCCTCGACTACCACGAGCACGCCCTGTCGGCCGGCGGCGACGCGAAGGCGGCCGCCTACCTCGAGTGCGCCGTGGGCGAGCAGGTCCTCTGGGGCGTCGGCATCGACCCGAACATCGTGACCGCCTCCCTCAAGGCCGTCGTCAGCGCCGTCAACCGCGCCCTCCGCTGACCCACCTGCTTTTTCGAATGAACGCGGCGTTCTTCCAATAGGTCCGGAGGAACGTCGCGTTCATTCGGAAGGGACGGGGCGGCGGGATGAGGCTGTCTCTCCTCCAGCGGGTATGGCGTACACGTTGGGCCTGGGCCGAGCCCGGGCAACGTCAGCCGCCGCCTCCAGCTGGGCCAGGGTCTGTGCTGGTTGTCGCTCCACGACCTGCGGGAGGTGATGGACGACGACGATCCCGATCGCGGTCGCCTCGGTGTGCTGAGCGACGGTCCTGGCCCAGTCCTCGGGCGAGGTGTGGAACTGCTTGGAATCGATCTGCCAGGCGAGGGCTACGTCGTCGAGCCAGCCGTCGGGACGGAAGATGAACCGTCCGCTCGCGTCGTACACCGAGGGGTTCCACATCATCTTCCGCAGCCGCGGGCTGCGCTGCACCAGGCGCCAGCCCTGACCCTCCGCAAAGGATCGGACGCCCGCAGCCACCTCGGCGAGGGCTGACCTGATCAGCCGCGATCCGCGTATCTGCCCATCGCGGACCTCTGTCTCGATCTCACCGACTCGCACGATGTGTCTCTGGACGGACTCGGCAAGCAGCGCTCGGACGT
>DATJPE010000100.1 GCA_035506535.1 Actinomycetes bacterium
GCTCGGCGGACCGCTGCGCTCGGCGGACCGGTGTATTGGCTTCAGCCGACTGCCTCGAGGATCTCGTCGGAGACGTCGTAGTTCGCGTACACGTTCTGCACGTCGTCGCTGTCCTCGAGGGCCTCGATGAGGCGGAACACCTTGCGGGCGCCCTCCTCGTCGAGCTCGACGGTGACCGAGGGCAGGAACGTCGGGTCGGCGGAGTCGTAGTCGATGCCCGCGGCCTGCAGGGCCTTGCGGACCGCCACGAGGTCGGTCGCCTCCGAGACGATCTCGTACGCCTCGTCGAGGTCGTTGACCTCCTCCGCGCCGGCGTCGAGCACGGCCGCGAGGACGTCGTCCTCGGACAGGTCGTTCTTCGGCACGATGACCACGCCCTTGCGGGTGAACAGGTAGGAAACCGAGCCGGGGTCGGCCATCGAGCCGCCGTTGCGGGTCATCGCGACGCGCACGTCGGAGGCGGCGCGGTTGCGGTTGTCGGTGAGGCACTCGATGAGGACGGCGACCCCGCCGGGGCCGTACCCCTCGTACATGATCGTCTGGTACTCCGCGCCGCCGCCCTCCGCACCGGAGCCGCGCTTGACCGCGCGGTCGATGTTGTCGTTGGGGACGCTGGACTTCTTCGCCTTCTGGATCGCGTCGTACAGCGTCGGGTTGCCGTCCGGGTCGCCACCGCCGGTCCGGGCGGCGACCTCGATGTTCTTGATCAGCTTGGCGAACAGCTTCGACCGCTTGGCGTCGACGACCGCCTTCTTGTGCTTGGTCGTGGCCCACTTGGAGTGGCCGCTCATGCCTGCTTGCCTCTCACCATCTCGACGAAGTACGCGTGCACGCGCAGGTCCCCGGTCAGCTCGGGGTGGAAGGACGTCGCGAGCAGATGCCCCTGCCGGACGGCGACGATCCTACCGGCGGCGGGCCCGGACTCGACCCGGCCGAGGACCTCGACGGCGGGCCCGGCCTCCTCCACCCACGGCGCACGGATGAAGACGGCGTGGACCGGCGCGCCGTCGAGTGCGGTGAGCCGTACGTCGGCCTCGAAGGAGTCGACCTGGCGCCCGAAGGCGTTGCGCCGCACCGTCACGTCGATCCCCCCGACCGTCTCCTGGTCGGCGGCGGCATCCAGAACGCGGTCGGCGAGGAGGATCATCCCGGCGCAGGAGCCGTACGTCGGCATCCCCGCCTTGACCCGCTGACGGAGTGGCTCGAGCACGTCGAAGGTCCGCGCCAGCTTGGCGATGGTGGTCGACTCCCCGCCCGGCAGGACGAGGGCATCGACGCGGGCGAGCTCCTCGGGACGGCGTACGGGCACGGCGAGCGCACCGGCCGCCTCCAGGGCGCGCAGGTGCTCACGGACGTCGCCCTGCAGCGCCAGGACTCCCACCGCCGGCCCGCTCACGATCACCCGCACCCTCTCGACAACCCGCCTGACCGCTCACCACCCACCACTTGTGGCGGGATTCGCGTCACTTCGCAGCCCCGGAGTGACGTGCTACCCGCCACAAGTGGGAAGAGGACGAGGTGGTGGCGGGCTACCAGCCCCGGGAGGCGAGGCGGTGGTCGACGGGTACGTCGTCGACGTTGATCCCGACCATCGCCTCGCCGAGACCGCGGGAGACCTTGGCGATGACGTCCGGGTCGTCGTAGAAGGTGACCGCCTTGACGATCGCCTCGGCCCGTCGGGCCGGCTCGCCGGACTTGAAGATCCCCGAGCCGACGAAGACGCCGTCCGCGCCCAGCTGCATCATCATCGCCGCGTCCGCCGGGGTGGCGATCCCGCCCGCGGTGAACAGCACGACCGGCAGCCGACCCAGCGAGGCCACCTCGCGGACCAGCTCGTAGGGCGCCTGCAGGTCCTTCGCGGCGACGTACAGCTCGTCCTCGGGCAGCGTGGTCAGCCGGCGGATCTCGTCCCGGATCGCGCGCATGTGCGTCGTCGCGTTCGAGACGTCCCCGGTGCCCGCCTCCCCCTTCGACCGGATCATCGCGGCGCCCTCGCTGATGCGGCGCAGCGCCTCGCCGAGGTTCGTCGCGCCGCACACGAACGGCACCGTGAACGCCCACTTGTCGATGTGGTGGGCGTAGTCGGCGGGCGTCAGGACCTCGGACTCGTCGACGTAGTCCACGCCGAGGGACTGCAGGACCTGGGCCTCGACGAAGTGCCCGATGCGCGCCTTGGCCATCACCGGGATGGACACCTCGGCGATGATCGCGTCGATGAGGTCGGGGTCGCTCATCCGCGCGACGCCGCCCTGGGCCCGGATGTCGGCAGGTACGCGCTCCAGCGCCATCACCGCCACCGCACCCGCGTCCTCGGCGATGCGGGCCTGCTCGGCGGTGACCACGTCCATGATCACGCCGCCCTTGAGCATCTCGGCCATCCCGCGCTTCACGCGCGCGGTCCCGGTCGGGCGGGCCGCGTCCGCGGCGGCGCTGGTGTCGGGGACTGGGTGCTCGGTTGCCACGATGAGGCCTTCGCTTCGCAGGGTCAGGGGCGGCACCGGCGGGCGAGCCCGGGCCGTCCCCGCGATTCTACGGCCAGGTCAGCGGGTCAGGGTGGCGTGCGTCGTGCGGTTGACCAGCAGGACCCACACCTGGCCCGGCGCGAACGGCAGGCGTGCACCGGTCGAGGTCGTCCAGATCGTGCCGCTCGTCTTCGACGCCCGCGACCAGCGGGCGGCGTACGCCTTGCCGTTGCGCAGCACCAGGGCGCTGCCGCTGCCGATGGTCACCGACATCGGGGTGATGCCCCCGTGACGGTCGCCGTAGCCGGAGTCGTACATCCGCACGTACTGGACGACGACCGTGGTGCCGCCCATGCGTTTGCCGTCGGAGATCGCCTTGATGCCGTCCATGGTGAGCAGCCAGCGCTGAGTGGCCGGGTTCCAGACGAAGACCGCCTTCGCCGCCGGCCAGCGCACGGTGGCGCTGCTGACCTTGAGGCCGCCCGGCGGCGGAGTCGTCGAGAAGCGGAAGCCCACGTCCTTGGCGTGGGCCGCGTGCGGGGCCCGTGCGAGCAGCTCGGGGCCGACGCCGAAGAAGTTGTACGGCGCCGGGCGGCTCGGGTCACGGAAGTACCCCGCCGGCCCGACGTCACCGCTGACGTTGAACAGGTTCGCGGCGGCGATCACCGGGCGCAGCCTGTGCTGGGCGCCCGAGTAGGCGAAGGCGACCTTGCCGTACTGGGCGAACAGGTCGATGTCGGCGATCCGCGCGCTGCGGATGGGGCCGATCTTCTTCGGGATCTCGGTCGAGAAGACGGCGGCCATGCGCGTCAGGCCGCCCTCGACCTGTTCGATGTAGACCACGTCGGCGTCCTCGATGCCCGCGTGCGGCTCGGCGTAGGGCGTGTTGTCGAGCTTGACCACGAGCACCCGCCCGTCCTTCATCCCGACCCGTCCGGACAGCAGCGAACGCTGCACCACAACCGGAGCGGACGACGACGGCGAGCCCGACGTCGACGGGGACAGCGAGCCGGAGCTGGCCAGAGCGGACGAGGAGGCCAGCGGCGCGGTGCTGGTCGCGGGGCTCGACCCGCCGGAGGTGCAGGCGGTGACGAGCGCGGCCGTGCCCGCGAGCGCGAGCAAGGCGATCAGGTGACGTCGAGACACCGCGCCAATGTACGTGGGGGTCAGCCGAGAGCCGGCGGAGGCGCGTCGTCGATCTCGAAGACCCTCGGCCAGGGGGCGTGACCGGCGAGCCCGAGCCGGCGCACGAGGGGGCGCCGCCGCAGCCGCAGCGTGGCCCGCGCGGCGTCGTTGGCGAAGCGTCGGGCGAGCTGCACCCGTTGGCACGCCGAGCGCAGCTCGTCGAGCAGCTCGGCCTGCGGGCTGCCGTCCACGGCGGCGACGTCGACCTCGTCCACGGCGGCCCGAAGGGCCGAGGAGAGGGCGCTCTCGACCGGTTCGCGCCGGGCCAGGTCGGCGCCAGAGGCGACCTGCGCCTCGTGCGCGGCGTCAGCGAGCAGCAGGCTGGACGCCGGGTCGAGGACCCCCGAGTACGCCAGCTCGGCCGCCGCGGCGGAGCGGCGGATCAGCTGGGCGTCGAGTGCCGACTCGGCGGCCTCGAGGCGGACATGGAGGCGGTCGAGGCGGCCGGCCAGCGAGCGGACGTACAGCAGCACGACGACGACCAGCAGCCCCAACAGGGCCAGCGTGTACGCCCACGAGCTCACGAGTCGTCCTTGAGCCGGGTGAAGCGCCCGAAGACCTGCAGGCGGGAGTCCTCGCGGACCCCGCGCTGCCCGGCCGTGACCGTCTCGTAGACCTCGACGACGCGCTGCGCGACCGTGGTCCAGTCGTACTGGACGACATTGACGTCGGCCGCCTCGACCAGCGCGCGCCGGGCGCCGGCATCCCCGAGCAGCGCCACCGCCTGCCGGGCGAGGTCCACGGGGTCCTCGTTGGCGAACAGCGCCCCGCTGCGGCCGTCCTCGAGGACGTGCCGGAACGGCTCGAGGTCGCTGGCCAGCACGGGCGCGCCGGCCGACATCGCCTCCAAGAGGATGATCCCGAAGCTCTCGCCGCCGGTGTTCGGCGCGATGTAGAGGTCGAGGCTCGCGAGCAGGCGCGCCTTGTCCTCGTCGCTGACCAGACCGAGGAAGCTCACCCGCTCGGCCAGCTCGGCCGGCAGCTCCTTGCGTACGTCGTCGACGTCGCCGGGACCGGCGACCACGAGCTGCACCTCGGGCGCGCCGGCCACGATGGCGGGAAGCGCCTCGAGCAGCACCTGCAGGCCCTTGCGCGGCTCGTCGATGCGGCCGAGGAACCCGATCCGCGAACCGGACGTGCCCGGCAGGTCGTCGAACGGCTTGGCCCCGCGGAAGGCGTCGACGTCGACGCCGTTCGGCACCAGGACGGCATCGACGCCGAGGTGCTCGACGAGGGTGCGGCGCGCGTACTCGCTGACCGCGATCCGGGCGCTCACCTTCTCCAGCGCGGTGTTGAGGATGCCGCCGGCCGCCACCAGGCCACGGGACCGGACCGCGCTCATGTGGAAGGTCGCCACGATCGGTCCGATCGCCGCCCAGCACGCGAGCACCCCGAGGCTCGGTGACGTCGGCTCGTGCACGTGCAGGACGTCGAAGTCGCCCTCGCGGATCCAACGGCGGACGCGGTTCGCCGAGACCGGCCCGAACAGCAGCCGCGCGACCGAGCCGTTGTAGGGCACGGGGACGGCGCGCCCGGCGGGGACGACGTAGGGCGGCAAGGCCTCGTCGTCGTCCGCCGGCGCCAGGACCGACACCTCGTGGCCGGTCCGGGTCAGCTCCTCGGCCAGGTCGCGGACGTGGCTCTGGACACCTCCGGGGACGTCGAAGGAGTACGGGCAGACCAGGCCGACCCTCATGCCGCCCCCTCCCGCTTCCGAACCGCGATGTCGGCCTCCCACAACGGCTGGAGCATGTGCCAGTCGGCGGGGTGCTCGGCGATGGCCGTCTCGAACACCGACGCCACCGCCTGGGTCGCCGCGGCGACCCGCTGCTGCCGGTCGCCCTCCGTCGGCGGCAGCACCTGCGGGTGGATGCAGCCGACCGTACGGTCCCCGTCCACCCACAGCGAGACCGGGAAGAGCACCGCTCCGGTCGCGACCGCCAGCGCGGCCGGCCCGCCCGGCATCTTGGCCTGCTCCCCGAAGAACGACACGGCCAGGCCGGAGCTGGTCAGGTCCCGGTCGGCGACCAGGCACACCAGCCGGCCCTGGCGCAGCCGTTCCAGCAGGGTCCGGAACGGGGGTACGTCCCCAGTGAGGGCGAGCACCTCCATGCCCAGCGAGCGGCGGTAGTCGACGAAACGGTCGAAGAGCGCCTCCGGCTTCAGCCGCTCGACGACGGTGGTGGGCGGCGCGTGCGCGTAGTTCACCCACGCGCCGGCGAGGTCCCAGTTGCCCATGTGCGGCAGGGCACACACGACACCGCGCCCGGAGGTGATCGCCGCGGCGAGCCGATCCTCGCCCTCGACCAGCTGGAAGCGGTGGGGCAGCTCACGCTTCGCGATGGTCGGCAGGCGGAAGGCCTCGAGCCAGTAGCGCAGGTAGCGACGCAGTCCCTCGTGGACGACCTGCTCCAGCTCCTCGGGTGTCGCCGCGGGCAGCACGCGCCGGAGGTTGCGCCGCAGCTGGCGTACTGCCTTGCCGTCCCGCTCGTACGTCCGGTCGGCGACGGAGCGGAACAGCGACGCCGCGACCGGCTCCGGCATCCAGCGGATCGCTGCCCAGCCCGAGGCGTAGCCCGCGTCGGCCAGCATCCCGGTGACGGTGTCCGGTCCCACGCTCATGCCTCCGAGGCGCGGACTTGCGTCCGCACGGTCCAGATGCGCTGGACCGCAGTGACGGCACTGGCGATCGCGACCACCCACAGCGAGACCGCCTGGACGTAGGGCACGCCGAAGCCGTCCAGGCCAGTGCCGATGAGGGCGATCACCAGGCGTTCGGAGCGTTCGAAGAACCCGACGTCGGCGTTGCGGCCGAGGCTCTCCGCGCGGGCCTTGGCGTACGGGACGACCGCACTGCCCACCAGGCAGGCGACGGTCACGCCCGCGAGCACGACCTGGTCGCCATCCCCGGCGAACCACCAGAGCAGGCCCGCGAACACGCAGCAGTCGGCGATGCGGTCCATGGTGGAGTCGAGGAAGGCGCCCCAGGTGCTCGGGCGACCCTGCAGACGCGCCATCGTCCCGTCGAGGGTGTCGGAGAACACGAAGGCGGTGATGATCAGCGTGCCCGCGACGAACTTCCCCCGCGGATAGAACGCCAGCGCGGCCGCGCTGACGCCGAGCGTGCCGATGACCGTGATGACGTCTGGGGACACCCCGAGGCGCAGCAGGAGGCGGGCCACCGGGGTCAGCAGGCGGTTGAAGAACGCCTTGGCGTACCGGGCCAGCACGCGGGGCAGCCTAGCCAGGAGTTGGGCCAGCCCCTGAGATTGGCGCTCGCCAGACGCTCGTACCCGCATCCCGTACCGGCCGGAGCAGGGACGACGCGAGCGGTAAGGCCAGCCACCCTTGCGCCCGCTGCCCGCCGGGAGCACAGTCTCGGGGATCCGACGCTGCGGGCTTCGCGACGAAGCGGGCCCGGAAGGAGGCCACCGTGTCCCGTCCCAACACTCCCGGCCAGTCCCCCTCGGCAGGCGCCGGCAGGGCACCTGTGGCCGACCGCCCGGAGCGCATCCGCAACGTCGTGCTGGTCGGCCACACCGGAGCGGGGAAGACCACCCTGATCGAGGCCCTGCTCGTGGCGACCGGGACGATCTCTCGGGCCGGTCGCGTCGAGGACGGCACGACGGTCAGCGACTTCGACGAGGCGGAGCAGCGCCAGCAGCGCTCCGTCTCCCTCGCCATCGCGCCGCTCGAGCACGACGGCACCAAGGTGAACCTGCTGGACACCCCCGGCTACGCCGACTTCGTGGGCGACCTGCGAGCCGGACTCCGCGCCGCTGACGCCGCGCTGTTCGTCGTCTCCGCCGTGGACGGCATCGACGGCAGCACGCGGCTGCTGTGGGAGGAGTGCGCCGCGGTCGGCATGCCCCGCGCCGTCGTGGTCACCAAGCTCGACAAGGAACGCGCCGACTTCGACGAGACGGTGGCGGTCTGCCAGCGGGTCTTCGGGGACGGCGTCCTGCCCCTGTACCTGCCGCTCGCGGCGGACGACGGGACGCCGGCCGGGCTGATCGGGCTGCTGTCCCAGCAGGTCTACGACTACTCCGACGGACGACGTACCCAGCGCGACCCCGACCCCGAGCACTTGCCGCTCATCGAGGGCGCGAGGAACGCCCTCATCGAGGGGATCATCGCGGAGTCCGAGGACGAGACCCTCATGGACCGCTACCTGTCGGGCGAGGCGATCGACGTCGAGGTGCTCATCGAGGACCTGGAGAAGGCCGTCGCCCGGGGCTCGTTCTATCCCGTGCTGGCCGCCGCCAGCCC
>DATJPE010000101.1 GCA_035506535.1 Actinomycetes bacterium
ACGGGCTCCTGCTCTGCTGGGCCCACCACGACTGGCTCCACGAACGCGACATCGGGATCACCACGATCGATGGCGGTGGCCTGCGCTTCGACGGCCGCGACGGCCGGCACTACGGGACGACCTACCCGCCTCAGCTCACCCCCTCGGGATGAGCACTTGACGCTCGAACCTGCCGACCGCCGACTACCGACGGTAGAGGCCTTCGCTAGCAGAGGTAGCGCCGGCACTGGCGCCGCTCGACGTTGCGCTCCTGTCCGTCGCGTGCACGACTCGGTAACGCGGGGAGGAAGGACACGACTGATCGTCGCCCGGGTCGAGAGCTGAGGCCCGATCGCCTAGCCTCGCCTCATGGGCACTGAGTCCTCCCCCGCGACCCCCTCCACCGCCCGGGCGAGCAGGTCGCCATGGTCCCTGACCGAAGACCAGGTGGCCTTCTTCGACGATCAGGGCTACCTCGTGCTGAAGCAGCGAGTGCCGGTCGGTCTGATCGGTCGACTCCAGCGGGCGTCGCAGCGGTGGATGGCCGATGGCCTCGACCCACACCGTGATCGTCCCGGTGACTGGCTGTTCGCGTCGCGACCCTCTGGTCAGGTGATGTACCGGGTCGACTACCTGCATGACAAGGGTGAGCGGGCGTCACTCGAGCTCCTCGGCTCCCCGGCGATACTTGGCATCGCCGAGAGCCTGGCCGGACCGGACTTCGTCCCCACCTATGAGTCGATGGTCTTCAAGTCGGCGGGTGACGGGGCCCCGATCCCCTGGCATCAGGACGCGGTCCACTCCCGCGCCCACCGGATCTTCAACATCGACGTCTACCTCGATGCCTCGGTGAGCGGTCAGGGGGCGTTGCGGGTCGTGCCAGGCTCCCAGCACCAACGGATCGACGCGTGCGCACTTGTTGAGCGACACGGCTGGGATGTTCCCGGTGCGATCGAAGTGGAGCTCGAACCCGGCGACGTTCTCGTCCATGATGACATGATCATCCATGGCTCCCCGCCCGCCGTCGCCAACGAACTGCGGCGCACGATCTACCTTGAGTTCCGTTCGTTTCACTGCATCGTCGAGGACGGTCCGTGGACGCCTGAATGGGCCCGCACGAGGATGCGCCTCGTCCCACTGGCCCTTGCGGAGCACGCCGCGTGGGCTGGGACAGAGGATCGCTACGTATGGCGAGTCAGCGACCACCTGCGGCCCGAGCCCTTGCGGGACGCCGATGCGGAGCTTCGCGTCGTGCACGAAGTGCACACTCCCGGGAAGTGGTGCAGCCCCGGAGCCTCGTGAGCGGTGTCAACAGCCGCAGGAGATGCTGGCGGCCATGTCAGGGCGATTCGACCTCACCTCCGTCGCCCGCGGACATCCGGAGCCTGGCGCCTGGCGGCGTCGGCCCCGCGAGATGCTGCGTCGCAGGGACCTCTGCTGGAAGGGCGCACGGCCATCAGGCCTGGTCGCCGACAGGTAGGCGACGGGATCGGGGAGGCCCTTGAGCTCGACGGTGCCGCGGTCCAAGAACCTGACCTGGTTATCGAGCCCCCCGCGAGGTCGGCGATCCAGGCACTCAGTTCACCTCGCCGGCGGCCGCCGTCGAGCAGGATGCCGAGGGTCGGTGATGGGCGTCGTGGCAGGATGGCGGAGCCCACGTTGAGTACGAAGGCTCGCGAGAAGACGTGCTCGCTTGGGCTCGACGTCAACCTGCTGCGGTCCATGACCATGGCGAGGATGATCCGACCGACTCGCCCAATCCTCGTGGATCCCCGTAGCCGATCTGCAGGCTCCGTATCGGCGAGCTCAGGTCAGTGAAGGAGTTCACCGACCTCCCGGGCCAGGTCGACTGAGGCTTCGATCTCGACTCTTCGGTTCGTCAGGCTCTCCACGTTGATGCCGAAGGGAAGGCCAAGCCGGCGACAGAAGCCGATCAGTGCGCGGGCGTTGGTCAGGCACTGGTCGTGGGACTCGGTCAGTGGGTCCTGCGACCGAGTGAGCTCGGTGTGCAGCCAGCGTGGGACATCGATGCCGAGCCACGACATGAACTGCAGGGTCTTCATGGATCCACAGGGGGCCAGGGTGAGGACGACTGGGCGGGGGACGACGCCCTCGTCCCGGCAGAGATAGACGTAATCCGACAGCAGGTCCCGGCTGTGATCCAGGTCGTAGCAGACCTGGGAGACGAAGAATTCGCAGCCGTCCAGCTGCTTGCTCAGCATCCGACGGTGCTCCTGGCCTGTCCGGACATGCCGTTCAGCGATGCTGACCCCACCGAGGAGAGGGCGTCGGTCCAGACCAGCGTGCAGCCGGTATGCCTCGGTGAGCCGGGT
Source organism: Actinomycetes bacterium (assembly GCA_035506535.1). Classification (NCBI taxonomy): domain Bacteria; kingdom Bacillati; phylum Actinomycetota; class Actinomycetes; species Actinomycetes bacterium. The sequence goes on from DATJPE010000101.1 coordinate 2,313, forward strand.
CTTCACCGCCTGGCGAGGAGAGGCGGCGCCGACCAGCACTGTGAGCACCCGGTCGACGTCCACCTCGGTCAGCCAACGGCTCAGCTCTGTCTCGGTGTACTTGCCGACTGCGCGATAGACGACCACCGGTCTGGTCCAGCCGGACAGGTGCCGGTCCAAGAAGTCCGCGGGATCCATCATCGGCATGAACGGGAAGGGCCGTGGCTCCGGAGAGCGATCGCTTTCGGCATCCACGTCGTAGATGATCAACCCATCCAGCGCCACCGAGTCCAGTCGCGCCAGCGTGGCCTGGGCGATCTCGTCAGCGCGATCAGGAGTCGTCGCAAGTCTTGGCGGAGTGATCCCGTACAGGAGCACACCGTGCTCAGCCCGTCGCAGCAGTTCCAGCGCGGGACCGTCTCCGCCCACGGCCATCGGCACAGCATGTCAAGACCCTCGGCCCTCGGGTACCGATGTGACGCTATCGCGCGGTCGAACGTCCCTTCGAGCGCCCGACGGCGGTGGGCGAGAGCGCGTGGAGGTATCGCCGCCGATAGGCGTGTTGAGCCAGCCGCACCACCGGCCAGGCGGCGCGCCACACGCCCTTGCCGGGCGTGGAGAGGGAGCGAATGGTCAGGCGTACGGCTCCCGATGGGTCTCGCGAGACGATGAAGGCTTCCTCACCTGAGACGGGATGCCCGTCCAACGTTCCGTAGGCGAGCCCGCATCGGTCTTCGGTCTGGACCACGGCAATGACCTCGATCGGTTCGCGCACGGTCAGCGGCCCAGCACCGGCGATCAGCCACAGCCGGTCGCCCTGACGCGCAGGGCCGACGTGGGGGGACTCGACGGTGAACCCGCTACGGGACTTCACCTTCCACGTGAGCACGTCGTCAGAGGCGGCGACCCAGCAGGTCTCCCCTCGACCGATCACGGCTGACGCCTCGAAGCTGCGAGGGCCGGTCGACGTCTTCCACTCCTCGGACTCGATGCCGGTCGCGCCGACGAACTCGTAGGTCAGGCCTCGCTGGACCAAGGGCGTCCGGCGAGATCCAGCCACGGGCATATCGTGCCTCGGCGGCCGCGATTGCCGACACCGGACCCGCCCCTGGGCGCCGATCGGCTCCGCCGCGCGTCAGCCCGGCTGATCGTCGGGTAGCGCCACTATGGACGCGGCAAGGCGACGGGTCGACCAGCCGAGCAGTCCGAGGATGGTGACAACAACGCCACCCAAGGCCAGCCACGGGAAGACGAACCAGTCGGCCACGGCGATGGCGACCCCGACCACAGGGAGCAGCCAGCCTGGGACTCGGTTCCACCACCCGGCCGCGAAGAACCCGCGCGCCCACGCGTCGGCGACGGCTGCGACTGCAGGGTCCGGATGTCGCTGGCCCGCCAAGGCGCGTTCGCGCACCTCGACCCGTTCCGTTCTCGGCAGTGCCTTCCACGCCCGTCGGGCAGACTCACGATCTCCGCTCGTCCAGCCATCTTCCGGGTGCGCCACCGCGCGATCGTAAGGCGCGACCCGGAAGTACTCCTGAGCCACCTCGCACACGATCCGCGGATCCGCGTGCCCCGGTCTGTCTCAGGACGAGCTGAATTCCTCGCCGAAGATCGCCGAGATCGGCTCGGCCGCGAAGCAAGGCCTCGATCGGGCGGTCGAAGGGGCATTCTGTGTGAGTGGATGCCGTCGTCGATCTGGTCTCGGGCTTCCTCGGAGGTAGGGTCGCGGCCTGGGTGGAACCCTCGAGCCGGTTCTCAGCCAAGGGAGCCGTTCGGCGGGTCTCGCTCTTCGGCGACCGGAAACGGCTGCAAGTCCCCGTCCGCATGACGTCGCGCCCGGTCGGGACGGGCAAGGTGAGTCGCACGACGTTCGGACTGGCCATCGATGGCGGACGATCTCCACACAAGATCACCAAAGGATGGTGGGATGCGTCGGAGTACGGTCCCTTCGAGGACGTTGTCGGGGATGGCGTGGTGACGGCCGCATCGGACCGTGATCTGCACACGGTCGTCTGGATGATCACTCCGCTCGGCCGTGGTCGCGTTCGCGACCTGGAGTTCATCGAGACGGACTGGGCGATCCTGCAGGAAGCCGCTCGCGAAGGGCGCTGAGCCGTTACGGATGTGATGATGGCGCTAGAGGCACCGTCAGCCCGGCTTGCGTGCCCGGCCGGCGATCAACGGCCGCAGGATCGGAGGCATCCCCCGCCAGGTCGCCTGCCGGACCTCCCCCGGCTCGAGGCCGCAGGTCGCGAGTAGCTCGCCGGTTGACCGGTTGCAGCGGCAGCCCTGGGCGAAGCGGCGCCACGGCCTGGCGGCCAGGTCCTGCCAGCGAGCCAGTGTCGGCGAGTCGGATCGGACGTGCTCGATGAAGAGCAGCTCACCACCGGGGCGAAGTACCCGGGCGATCTCGCGCAGAGCGAGGTCGGGAGCGTCGACCGTGCACAGTACGAAGGTGGACACGACGGTATCCACGGACCGGTCGCCGAACGGCAGCAGCTCGGCGTGTCCGTCGAGCACCCGCACCGGCCGTTCGTCGCGGCGTCGCAGCCGTCGTTCCAGCCGGGTACGCATAGCAGCGTCTGGCTCGACGATCGCCAGCTCGTGGAGGTCGTCCGGGTAGTGGGGAAGGTTGAGGCCGGTGCCGCCACCGATCTCCACGGTGCGCCCCCGGGCGTGGCTGAGTTGCTCGGCGCGCAGCGTTCTCACGCCGAGCCGCTCGCCCGCCCACAGGAAGGGGTCATAGAGGACGGCGAAGGCGTGCGCCCACGCGGTGTCGGATGACTGTGTGGTGGAGGTCCGCTCTTCTCTTGGTGACGGCTGTGTCGTGGCTGGGTGCATGGGTACGACGCTGCGCCCGGCGCTCTCTCCGCCGCTTCGCTCGACCAGGCCATCTGACAGCGATGGCCCGTTCCGGTGATCGGCGTCAGATCAGGCCGAGCCGACCGGCCTCGGCCACGGCCGCCGTACGGGAGCCACGGCCGAGCTTGTGACGGATGTTGGCCACGTGCCGATGGACGGTGTGTGGGCTCAGGACGAGCTGCTCGGCGATCTCCCGGTCGCTCAACCCGTGCGCGACCAGTTCGAGGACCTCTCGCTCCCGGGAGGACAGCAGGACGGCGGCTGGCTCGTCGGCCAGCCGCCGTCGCGAGTCCTCCGGCGCGAGGGCGGTCCGCAGGGCGCGCGCCACCGAATGTGCGTCGCCGGCCCACGGGAAGTGCGCGCTCCCGTCGAGCGGGACCAGGGCCGCGCCAGGGATGGCTGCAGCGATCTCACGGCCGAGCTGGTAGGGGATCGCGCGGTCGCCGCGGCGGTGGACCACCAGCGTGGGTGCGCGGACACTGCCGAGCTCGGCCCGCACGTCGTTGCGGAAGAAGAACCCGAGCAGCGCGGCAGCGGCCTGCGGACTCGCGGCTGCTCGCTGGTAACGAGCCAGCCGCTGCTGCTCAGCGCTGCCCGTGTCGCCCAGGAAGATGTCGGCTAGGACGCGTGCCCCCAGTCCCCAGTGCAACCGCACGGTCGTCAGCAAGGCCTCGCGAACCTGTGGCGAGGCAACCGCGGAGCCGTCGGCGCTCGCGCCGTACAGCAGCAGGCGGCTGACCCGCTCGGGAAACCGCGCCGCGAAGGCGATCGCCGCGCAGCTACCCATGGAGCCACCGACCAGCACCACGTCGTCGAGCCCCAGGTGGTCGAGCACCGCGCGCAGCAAGCCGACCTCAGCGTCGAGTGTCAGGTCTTCCTCGCGCACCCCGCGGTCGGACAGGCCGACTCCGAGGCGGTCGTAGCGCACCAGGGTGTGGCCAAGGGCCACCGCCTCCCACAGCCCGCGGAAGGCCGTGTTCTCCCAGTCCAGCTCCAGGTGGCTGACCCACCAGGCGGGCGCCACCAGCGCGGGCCCCTCGCCGGTCACGGCGTACGCGATGCGATGGCCCGCGAACTGCAGGAACCGGTACTCGCTCACGCGGCCACGGTGTCACAGCCCACGTCTCGCGGCGAGGTCCCGGACCGCCGGACGGGCGCTGATCGATCGGAGGAACACGTGATCAGGCAGGATGGGTGCTCTGGCGCACGAGACGCCTGACCGGTCGACCGGACCGGCCAGCCGACCGCGCCTGTCAGACACATCGGGCGCGCGGGGGCACGAAGCGTCCGACACGTCGACCTTGACGGGGCGGGCGGCGGGCCGTACCTTCCCAACAAACCGTAAAGTTTCCTGTCTGAAGGAGTCCGGGTGCGCAGGCTGATCGTCGGCGGTCTCGCCGTGGTCCTCGCCGCCTCCTTGGTGGGGGGTCCCGCTCGGGGCGCCACGCAGCCGCACGGGTACGTCCGGGTGGACCAGCTCGGCTACCTCGCCGGTGAGCGCAAGGTGGCGTACGTCCTGCTGGACCGCCCCACGAAGGACCTCGCCTTCACCGTCGAGAACGCGGCGGGTCGCCAGGTTTACTCCGGGCACGTCGGCGTCTCGACCGGTTCGTGGAACGCGTCCTACCGCGCGGTCTACCCGATCGACATCAGCGCGCTGCGTGTCCACGGCCGCTACCGGATCACAGTCCCAGGGGCGGGCGCGACATCGCCGTGGTTCCGGGTCGCGAACGCGTCGGACCTCCTGAAGCCGCGGGTCACCGACGCCGTGCGCTTCTTCGAGGCGCAGCGCGACGGCGACGACGTCATCGCGAGCGTGCTGGACCGCAAGCCGTCGCATCTGAACGATCGCAAGGCCTCTGTCTACGCCTGGCCGAGGTACGAGAGCCCGGACAGCGACGCCATCGTCGGGTCGACGCTGAAGCGCATCGGCGGCCCGGTCGACGTCGAGGGCGGCTGGTTCGACGCCGGCGACTTCATCAAGTTCGCCCACACCACCGCCTATGCCGTCGACCTCATGCTCGTCAGCCAACGCGACCTCGGTAACCGGCGCGGGACGCTGGACGACGAGGCCCGGTACGGGCTGCGCTGGCTCGCCAAGACCTGGGATCCGACGCACGATGCGCTCTACTTCCAGGTCGGCATCGGCTCGGGCAATACGGCCGGCACCTTCTTCGGCGACCACGACTCGTGGCGTCTCCCCCAGGAGGACGACACCGTCAAGGGGTCGGCGAACCGCTACGTCCGCAACCGACCGGTCTTCGCGACCGACGCCCGGCCCGGCCACCTCGCGCCCAACCTCGCCGGTCGGATCTCCGCCGCCTTCGCGTTGGCGGCCCAGCTCGACGCGACCCGCCACCCCGTTCGCGCGCGCCGCGAGCTCGCGATCGCGGCCCAGATCTACGGTCGGGCGAAGACCACCCACGTCCACGCGTCCGACGTCGTCACGGCCCTGCCCCACGCCTTCTATCCGGAGTCAGCCTGGCGCGACGACATGGAGCTCGGCGCCACCGAGCTCTCGCGCGCCGCGTTCGCCCTGCACGACCCGCGTGCGCGGCTCTGGCTGGCCCAGGCGTCGCACTGGGCGCGCTCATACCTGGCGCACGAGGCGGGCGACGACACGCTCAACCTGTACGACGTCAGCGGGTTGGCCCACGCCGAGCTCGCCAGGCTCATCCACGCGCACAAGACCACCGCCGTCATCCACCGGACCCGGTCCCTGGTGCTCGCCGACCTTCGCGCCCAGCTCGGCCGCGGGATGGCACACGCCAAGGCGGACCCGTTCCGGGCGGGTGGGAACGCCGACGACTTCGACGTCGCGAGCCACACCTTCGGCCTCGCCGCGACGGCGGCGCTCTACCACCGGGTCACCGGCTCGGACACCTATGACGCGTTCGGCACCTCACAGCGGGACTGGGTGCTCGGCGACAACCCCTGGGGCGTCTCGCTCATGATCGGAGTCGGCACGACGTACCCCGCCTGCCCGCAGCACGTGGTCGCCAACCTGTCGGGGTCGCTGACCGGCCACGGGCGGGTGCTCAAGGGCGCTGTCGTCAACGGCCCCAACAGTGCCGACCTCTTCTCTGACGGCCTGGGCGACTTCTTCGACACCGGCCGGACCTGCCCGGTCGACGGGGTGGACCACTACGCGATCTTCACCGGCCACGGGGCGCAGTTCGTCGACGACGTACGCGCGTGGCAGACCGACGAGCCAGCGCTCGATTTCACCGCGAGCGCGCTGCTGGCGTTCGCCGAGCAGAGCGTCGGGTGAGCCGGTCCCTGACGCCCGCTCCGCTCATGAAGTGAGCGCTACCGGGACCGCCAGGGACCCGGTCGGTCCACGGAATGCTCAATCCGTGCCTTACGTCAGCCGGGCGTGAGCCGCCGCGGCGGCGTCCTTGCCGAGGCGGGCGATGACGGCCGCCCGCGTGGCCGGGTCGAGGGCCGACAGCTGCGCCTCGATCTCGTCCGCCGTGTCGTTCGCGACGTGACGTCGCTGCTGCACCTTGATCGCGGCAGCGATCCCCGCGCCGATGAGTGCCAGGATCAGGAGCAGTCGAAGAACCCTCTGGAACGACACGGGTCACCTCTCCGGTCCGCGTTGGGGTGCGGGACGACCCGAGCCTACTCACCCTTCCGCGCAGGCGACTCGCCGGTGCAGGTTGGGTCGGCGGGCCGCTCCGCGAGGTCGTACGTCGTCTCGACGCCGATGTCGCCGACCGTGGTGACCGGCCGACTACAGCGATGAGGCGCCCTTCCAGGCCAGCAGGACGCCGAGCACCACGAGGACGACCGACATCACGACGTCGATCCTCGAGGTGAGCCAGTCCTTCGCCCGCTGCAGCGGCGCGAGCGCCCGCTCGCCGCGGACCAGGTACATCGCGACCGGAATGAACGCGGTCGACGCGGCGATCACGGTGAAGAGCATCGCGGCGAGGATCTCGTTGCCGCGCCCCTGCACCTCGGCCCCGATGGAGAAGCCGCCCGCGGCGGCGAGCAGGGCGACCTTCGGATTGGCGGCGGAGGTGAGGAGCCCGAACCGGACCGCTCGACGCGGGGTCGCCTCCTCGAGCCGCCGCATCCAGGCCGGCGGATCGGGGTCAGGCGAACGGCGGCGGAACTTCGCCAGCCCGGCCAGAACCAGAGCGACGCCGATCGCGATGCGCGTCCACGACGCCCACGCGGGTACGACGTCCGGCACGGTCAGCAGATCGGCGAGGAGGACCGCGAGCACGGTCACTCCTGCGATCCCGGCGAACCAGCCACCGCCGAATCCGGCCGAGCTCGGGGCGGGCCGCGACGTGAACAGCAGCAGGATGGCTGGGACGACGGCGAACGGGGAGGCGCAGATCCCCAGGGCGGCGACGAGCGCTTCTCCCACGCCAGGGAGCATCCCATCCCCGCCTGCTGCCTGTTCCGCCCTACCCGTCGCGCGGTACCCGAGCCGCTCGAATCTCGGCTGATCGAGGTGGCGGCAGCGCTCTAGGGTCTGCTCACTGTGAGCAGCCTGGTCGACCGCATCGCGCCACCCCGGATGGGCTCGAGCTTTCGCTGGCTGCTGGCCTCCTCAACGGCGAGCAACATCGGTGACGGGCTCGCCCTCGCCGCCGGGCCGCTGCTGGTCGCCTCACAGACCTCGAACGCGGTCCTGGTCGCCATGGCCGTCCTGCTCCAGCGCCTGCCCTGGCTGTTGCTCGGCCTGTACGCCGGCGCCGTCGCGGATCGCGTCGACCGCCGACTCCTCGTCATGGCCTCCGACGGGATCAGGGCCCTGGTGGTCGGCGTGCTCTGCCTCACCATCGTCACCGGGGAGGTCAGCATCGCGGTCGTCCTCGTCACGATGCTGCTGCTCGGTGTGGCCGAGGTCTTCGCCGACACCACGGGCCAGACGCTGCTCCCGATGCTGGTCAAACCCGAGGACCTCGGCATCGGCAACGCCCGCTTCCAGGCGAGCTCGCTCGTCGCCAACCAGATCGTCGGCCCGCCCCTGGGGGCGTTCCTGTTCGCGGCCGGGATGGCGTGGCCCTTCGCCGGCCAGGCGGTCCTGGTGGCCTTCGGGGTGCTGCTCGTCGCCCGCGTCGCGACGCCGAAGGGTGCGGTGCGCGACGTGGAGGGCACCCACATCGTCTCCGACATCGTCGAAGGCGTGCGCTGGCTGATGAACCACAACGCCGTACGCACCCTCGCCCTGGTGATGTTCGTGTTCAACGTCACCTGGGGCGCTGCCTGGTCGGTCATGGTCCTCTACGCCCTGCACCACCTGCATATGAGCGAGGTCGGCTTCGCGTTCCTCACGACCGCGGCGGCGATCGGCGGGCTCGCCGGAACGCTGTCCTTCGGCTGGATCGAACGGCGCTTCGACCTCGCCACGGTCATGCGGGCGTGCCTGCTGCTCGAGGTGCTCACCCACCTGTCACTGGCGCTCACCACCCTCGGCTGGGTCGCGACGCTCGTCATGGTCGTCTTCGGCGGGTACGCCTTCGTCTGGGCGACCGTCTCCCAGACGGTGCGTCAGCGGGCCACGCCGAAGGCGCTTCAGGGGCGGGTCGGCAGCGCGTACATGGTGGCGCTCTTCGGGGGCCTCGTCATCGGGCAGGGACTTGGCGGCTGGATCGCCGAGACGTGGGGACTGACCGCCCCCTTCTGGTTCGCCTTCGTCGGTTCGGGCCTCACCCTCGCCGTGGTGTGGCGACAGCTCGGGTACGTCGCCCACGCCGAGGCCGAGCCCGCCTGACCCGCGCGCCTCACGCGAAGATGTCGACCACGTCGCCGAGGCGGGAGGTGTTCAGCGAGTACCAGGCCCAGGACGCCCGGCGTTCCCGCGAGAGCAGGCCGGCGTCGGTGAGGATCCTGAGGTGGTGGCTGATCGTCGGCTGCGACAGGCCGACAGCCGCGGTGAGGTCGCAGACGCACGCCTCCTGCCCGTCCGCGGCGCGGATCATCGAGAGCAGCTGAAGACGCACCGGGTCGGCGACCGCCTTGAGGAGGCCGGCCAGGTCCTCGGCCGTCTCCCGGTCGAGGGGCGCCGACAAGGCTCCGGTGCAGCAGACCGAGCTGGCATCGACCGGCAGCACGTCGAGGACCTTGGGCATCTTCATCTCCGGCATCGACATCCATCGACATTGACAATCATCGATGCTACACCTAACGTCGCTGCATCGACGGATCTCGATGTCGACTCGTATCGATGCCCGAGGGGACGACCCATGTCGCGCGTACAGCTCGCCCTCAACGTCTCGGACCTCGAAGCGTCCGTGGAGTTCTACGCCAGCTTGTTCGGGGTGAGCCCGCACAAGCGTCGCCCGGGGTACGCGAACTTCGCGGTCAACGACCCACCGCTCAAGCTCGTTCTCATCGAGGTCCCCGCCGACGCGCGCGGCCGGGGGACCGTCGACGCGTTGAACCACCTCGGCATCGAGGTCGAGACGACGACCCGGGTGGATGCCGAAGCCGACCGCCTGCGTGACGCCGGCCTGGCCGCCGTAGACGAAGCGGCCACCACCTGTTGCTTCGCGCTTCAGGACAAGGTCTGGCTGCACGACCCGGCTGGCGCTCCCTGGGAGATCTACACCGTCAAGGACGATGATCCGGACGGCCTCGGGCTCGGCCCTCTCTCTCCGAATCCGGTCGGAACGACAACGAATGATGGCGGCTGCTGCACGACCCCCGTGCCGGCAGGCCGACTCGGACCCGTCGGCGCCAGCTGCTGCTGATGTCAGCGCCGGTACGTCGCCTGACGGCGGAATGCCTGGGCACGGCGGTCCTCGTAGCGGCTGTCGTCGGGTCCGGCATCGCCGCGGTGCGCCTGTCACCGGACGTCGGACTCGAGCTTCTCATCAATGCGCTGGCGACGGTCGCCGCGCTCGGGGTGCTCATCGTCTGCCTGGGGCCGGTCTCCGGTGCGCAGTTCAACCCGGCAGTCACGCTCGTCGCCGCAGCGCGCCGCGAGATGGCCGCGGGGGAGGCTGCTGGCTACGTCGGCGCCCAGATCGTCGGCGGGCTGGCCGGAGTCGCGGTGGCGAACCTCATGTTCGGCCTCCCGGCGTGGACGCAGTCGACCCATCGGCGAGATGGCCACGGTGTCCTTCTCGGCGAGGTCGTGGCCACCGCCGGTCTGCTGCTGGTCATCGGCACGCTGACCCGCACCGACCGAGGCCACCTCGGAGCCGTTGCCGTACCAGCCTGGATCGGGTCGGCGTACTTCTTCACGGCATCGACCAGCTTCGCCAACCCGGCCGTCACGATCGCCCGGGCCCTCACAGACACCTTCGCCGGCATCGCTCCGGCGGACGTGGGCGCGTTCGTCGCCGCCCAGCTCGTGGGCGCCGCTGTCGGGGCCGGTCTGACCGAAGTCCTCCATCCGCGACACGGGGTGCCCGAGCCACTCGACCTTCCGGAGGCGATCCATGGCCGACCCTGACCGACAGCGACTCCTTTACGAGATCGACTACAAGCGCATCGTCGACGACCTGGCGTACGACTACGACGGCACGTTCTCGCGAGCCACCGTCGAGCGGGCCGTTGCCGATGCGCACAACGCTCTGGTCGCCCACGCGACCGTTCCCGACTTCCTACCGGTCCTCGTCCGTCGCTTCGCCAAGGACCAGCTCCTGGCTGCGGCACAGGCCCAGGGTCCGATGGCGAAGACCACCCCGGAGATCCTCTTCGTCTGCGTGCACAACGCTGGACGTTCGCAGATGGCCGCGGCGCTCGCCCAGCACCTCTCCCGCGGTCGGGTCCACGTGCGTTCGGCTGGGAGTCAGCCGACTGGGCAGATCCACCCGCTTGCCGTCCAGGTTCTGGCCGAGGATGGCATCGAGCTGTCCGAGGCCTTCCCGAAGCCGCTCACCGAGACGGTCGTGCACGCCGCCGACGTCATCGTCACCATGGGCTGCGGCGACGCCTGCCCGGTCTTCCCAGGCAAGCGCTACCTCGACTGGAACACCGCCGATCCGGCGGTCCAGCCCCTCGATGTCGTGCGCGCGATCCGAGACGACATCAAGACCCGAGTCGCGATCCTGCTCGCTGAACTCCTGCCCACCCCGACCGGCATCGCCACCGACCGCGAGGACCGCCATGACTGACGACAAGCCAGTTGTTCTCTTCGTCTGCGTCCACAACGCCGGTCGGTCGCAGATGGCAGCCGGCTATCTGACGGCGATGTCCGGCGGTGCGGTCGAGGTCCGCTCCGCCGGCTCCGAGCCGGCCGACCGGATCAACCCGGTGGCCGTCGCGGCGATGGCGGAGGACGGCATCGACATCACGGATGCCACACCGCGGGTGCTCACCACGGACGCCGTCAAGGACTCCGACGTCGTCATCACGATGGGCTGCGGCGACACCTGTCCAGTGTTCCCCGGCAAGCGCTACGAGGACTGGGACGTGGCTGACCCAGCGGGGTTGCCGCTGGAGGACGTACGTCGGATCCGAGACGACGTCAAGCGTCGGGTCCTGACGTTGCTCGATGACCTCGGCGTCACGCCAGCACGGCGAACAACCGCCTGACCTCGGGCACGCCCTTGAGCTCGTGAAGACCGCGGTCCTCGAAGACGATCCCTGACCCGGCCACGAGGTCCTTGACCGTCTGAGACACCAGCACCTCGGAAGGCCCCGCGACGCCGGCGACTCGGGCGCCGATGGAGACAGCCAAGCCGGCGCACTTGCCCTCGACCAGGGTGCATTCGCCGGTGTGCACGCCTGCCCGGATCTCGATGCCCAGGCTCCGGACCCGGTCACGCACCTCCATCGCGCATCGGATGGCGCGGGCCGGCCCGTCGAAGGTCGCGTAGAAGCCGTCGCCCGCCGTGTCGTTCTCCACGCCACGCCAACGCGAGAGAGCCTCGCGGACGATTGCATGGTGGGCGGTCACGACTGCTCGCCAGGGGCGGTCACCCATGGCGGCCTGCTGCGCGGTGGAGTCGACGATGTCGGTGAAGAGCACGGTCGACAGGACCCGGTCGCTCTCCGCCGTCGGGCGCGTGCCCGTCACGAACTCCTCGATCTCGTCCACGATCGCGTCCGCGTCGCCGAGGAAGGGGATGTGGTCGTCGCCGCGCAGCTCCACGAGCCTTGCGTGGGGGATCGCCTCGGCCAGAAACCTCGCCTGGTCTGCAGGCACGATACGGTCGCCGCTGCGCTGCAGCACGAGGGTGGGCGCCTGGATCGAGGGGAGCACCGCCCGGACGTCGACGTCACTGAAGATCCCGGCCAGCTCCCGATACGCCGTGGGCGTCGCGACGAGTCGCTCGAACCGCGCCCACCAGGTGACGAAGGCCGGATCGTCTGCGCCGCTGGGCCCCTGAAGGTCGAGGTTGCGTCCGGTGCCCATCTCCGCGACGAAACGGCCGAAGAACTCACGCTGCTGGGCCGGTGTCCGGCCATAGGGGTGGTCGGCGCTGCGCACCGTCTTGGCGAGCGCGCCATAGAGGATCAGCGCCCGGGTCCGCTCGGGGTACGTCGCCGCGAAGAGCATGGACATCGCTCCACCCCGCGCCCCGCCGAACACGACCGACGTCTCGCTCCTCGCGGCTGCCATGACCGCCACGATGTCGTCCATCTGGACCTCGAGGAACGGCGGCTCGGGCCCGCGGTCGGACAGGCCGACCCCGCGCATGTCGAAGACGATCAGTCGGGAGAAGGACGCTAGGCGGTTCAGGTAGTGGGCCCAGCGCGGCTCGTCCCACATGACGTCGAGGTTCGACCAGATCCCCGGTGTGTAGACGAGATCGACCGGGCCGTCCCCGACGACGGTGTACGCGATGTGCACGTCGCCGTTGACCGCGTAACGCACCTCTCGCAGCACGGGCTCACCCTAGGGGCGTGTCCGCGTCTGCCGGGTCGAGCAGGGGCAGCAGTGCTGGAGCGCCGATGCGCTCCAGGAATTCGCGCGCGCTCGCGATCTGGTCCTCGGGCAGGGCCGCGGCCGCCAGGGTGTGGACGGCGCAGATCGAGGCGAGGGCGTGGTCGAGGGGACTGTCGATGCCGGCCCACTCCTCCAGCGCCGCGGCGAAGGCTTCCGCGGCTCCCTCGTCACCGTCCAGCGCGTGCAAGGACGCCGTGGCCGTGGCCCGCATCGCCAAGGTCGACCTTCCGCGCAGCGGCCGGCTGAGGTCGAGCACGTCGGCCAGCGCCTCCCGGTCGCGCAGGACGCAGGCCGCGACGATGGCCACCCACGCGTTGCGCAGCGCGTTGGATCCGGCGCGCTGCATGGCGAGCCCGGTGCGACCGTCCTCGAGGGCGCCTGCCGGGTCGCCGGCGGCCAGCCGGACCAGGCCACGGGAGCGGCGGAACCAGGTCTGCATCTGGATGTGCGGCCAGCGGTTCTCCACCGGCTCCATGGTGTCCAGCAGCGCGATCCCCTCAGCGACGTTCCCCGTCAGGGCCTCGATCGTCGCCAGGCTGAAGGCCATGCCGTCACTGGCCGGGTCATCCGCGGGGACGTCGCCGACCAGTGCCTCACGAGCGATCCCCAGCTCGCCGAGATCGGTCGCGGCCTCCGCGAGGTTCGCCCGGTTCATCCAGTCCAGCGGTCGGATCCCCAGGCGGGCGGCGATGCGGTGGGCCTCCTGGAAGGCCTCCATGCACCCCCTGAGGTCGTCCTCACCGAGCACCACCCCGAGCGAGGTCAGCGCCTGGGCCAGCTCGGTGGCACTGCCCATCGTGCGCGCCAGCTCGACGACGCCGCCGATCAGCAGGCCCGCCTCCCAATGGCGCCCGCTGTCCCCGAGCGCCCAGGTCTTCGCCGATGCCGCCAGGCGCAGCGCGACGTCGTCGTCCACCTGCTCGGCGAGCTTCATCGCCTCCTCCGCCCAGCCGAGCGCCTCCTCGTGCGCTCCGCGGCTGGAGCACCAGTCGGCCATGGTGGCGATGACCTGGACCCGGACGAGGTCCTCGCGACCACGAGTGATCTCCTCCGCGAGGCGCAGCATCCGCTCACCGAGCTCCGGCAGGCGGTGGGCCACGATGCGCAGGTCGTCGGCCATGAGACGCCCGACCTGTTCGTGGTGACCAGTCCGCTGCGCGGCGAGCATCGCCTCCTCGATCAGGTGCCCCATCCGTTCGCCGTCCCCGACCTGCGCTGCGAAGTGCGCGGCGAGGGCCAGGGTCGAGGCCCGCTCCACGGGATCGACGCTGAGGCTCAGCGCCTGCTCGGCGTGGCTCAGCGCCACCTCCGGCGACCCGAGAGAACCGGCTCGTTCTGCCGCCCGGGTCAGCCAGGTCCGCGCCAGGACGGCGAGGTCCTCGGAGTCGGGCGCCCCGGGCTCGGCACGGTATGCCTCCAGGTAGTGCGACGCCACGACGCCGGCCAGCTCGTCGTCCCCGAGGGAGTCGAAGTACCGGGCAGCAGCCAGGTGGCCGGTACGCCGTGCCGGCTTGGCCAGCGTGGAGTAGGCCACCTCGCGCAGCACGGCCTGGACGAAGCCGTACTGGCCGCGCTCGGGGGAGAGCGGGTCCACGTCCTGGTCCAGCAGCTCGCGGCGGACGAGGGCGCGGACGGTGGGCTCCACCTCGTCCACCGGCCGGCCGCTCACCGCCGACAGGCCCGCCACGGTGAAGCGCTCGCCGACCACGGACGCCGCCTGCAGCAACGTCCGTTCGGGGTCCGGCAGCCCGTCCATCCGGGCGAGCAGCAGCGCGTGCAGCGTGTGCGGGATCTCCAGCTCGCCGCCGAGCTCGGCCACCGCCCGGTAGGTGTCACCGACCTGCTCGAGCACCCCACGGTCCGCGAGCATGCGGACCGTCTCGACGGCGTAGAGCGGGATGCCCTCGGCGCGGTGCACCACCCGCTCGACGTCGGAGCTCGGGAGACCCTCCACGTAGCCGGTCACCAGGTCGCGCATCGCCTCGTCCGGCAGCGGCTCCAGGTGGGTCCGGGTGGCGTTGTGCCGTCCCGCGCCCCACGCCGGGTGACGCTCGTAGAGCTCCGGTCGCGTCAGCACGTAGACGATGAGCGGGACGTGGCGCGAGCCGGCCAGCAGCGACTCGATGAACTCGAGCAGTCCCGGGTCGGCCCAGTGCACGTCCTCGAAGACCAGGACGGTCGTACCCAGCTCGGCCACCCGCTCGAAGTAGCGCCGCCAGGCGCCGAACAGCTCCTCTGCGCCGCCCGGCGGTGCCGGGGCGAGCCCCAGGAGGTGGCCGATCCGCGGCTCGAGCCAGGCGCGTTCCTCCGGATCCGCGACGAGGTCGTCCAGCGAGGCGTGGAGCAGCTCCCTCGCCCGGTCCGGCTCGTCGCCGTCGGCGATGCGGGCCCGCCGGCGGACCATGTCCGCCACGGCGGAGAACGTCACGCCCTCGCCGTAGGACGGGCAGCGGCCCTGGTGCCAGTAGATGTTCTCGGTCAGCCCGTCGACGTACTTCTGCAGCTCCCAGACCAGCCGGGACTTGCCCATACCCCCGATCCCCGAGACCACAGCGAGCCGCGGGCGTCCTTCGCGGCCGGTGGCGTGCAGCAGGTCCTTGAGCAGTCTCAGCTCCTCGACCCGTCCCACGAACGGCGGCTCGGGAGCGGCGCCGCGCAGGTGACCACCGCGCTCGGCCACCACGCGCTCGGCCCGCCACGCGTGCACCGGTTCGGACTTGCCCTTGAGCTGCAAGGGTTCCACTGCCGTGAAGGCGATCGCGCTCGCGGCTGCGCGGAAGGTTCCCTCACCCACGAGGACGGCGCCCGGCTCGGCGGCGGCCTGCAGTCGCGACGCGGTGTTCACCAGGTCGCCGGCCACCAGCCGCTGGTCGGACGCCCCTGGCGAGGCCACTGCCTCACCGGTGAGCACGCCGGCGCGTGCCTGCAGCGGGAGGCCCTGGGAGCGTCCGAGCGCGGCGACCTCGGGCACGATCTCCAGGGCCGTCCGCACCGCCCGCTCGGCATCGTTCTCGTGCGCGACCGGGGTCCCCCACACCGCCATCACCGCGTCGCCGATGAACTTCTCGACGACCCCGCCGTGGCGCTGGACGGCCTCGGAGGCGACGTCGAAGTAGCGGCCGAGCACCGACCGTACGTCTTCGGCGTCGCGGCCCGAGGCGAAGGAGGTGAACCCGACGAGGTCGACGAAGAGCACGGTCACCAGGCGGCGTTCCGCGAGCTCCGACGGCGGGCGTACGGCTGCGCCCGACTCGACCTCGTTCGCGCCCAGGGGGTTGCCGCACTGGCCGCAGAACCGGCTGCCCGCCGGGTTGGGCGATTCGCACGCGGGACAGGAGGTGGTCTGCGGCGTCCCGCACTGGGTGCAGAACCGGCTGCCCGGGGGAACCGGGGAACCGCACGCGGGACACTCCATGACCGCCTCCGGCCCGAATCTAGTGTGCCGGGCCGTCCTGGGTGGTCCGGTCGCGGCTCTGTCGCGTCCCGCGTGGGCGATAGGTCACTTCCGCCTGGACATGGCCATGAGGCGGCCGTTCTCCATCCGGACGGGCACCGGGTCGATGATGTCGAAGCTGAGAATCCCCTGCGGCTCCAGGTTCCGGAATCCGACGAACGCCCACGTCCCGTCGCGCTGCTGGACGAGAGGGGCTGCGAACAGTGCCGGTTCCTCGGTGAACGGCTGCGCCGCGCCGATGTCCCACGGCCCGATCACGCTGTCTCCCGTCACCGACCAGGTCGAGAAGCTGCCGACGGTGTCGAGCCGCTCCTGCGTCTGCTCCTGCGGGTGGCAGGTGAAGACGAGGACGACCTGCCCGTCCACGACCCGGACCTGCGCCACTTCCAGCTGTCCGAAGCCGGCCCCAGGCGAGCAGACCGGCGGGCCCACCTCCCAGGTCAGCAGGTCGTGGCTGCGCGCCTCCGCCAGCACCCCGTCGTCGTTGGGGGCGGCCCCCGCCGCACGGGCCGTGATGAGCATGCGCCATCCGTCGCCATCGGGGTCGCGGAACACGAAGGGGTCGCGCCAGGTCTCGCTCGCCGCTGGGTCCTCGTCGAGGGACTTGTACCAGCGGGTGTCGACCTCGACCGCGGGGTGGTCGAGGACCCTCCGCCACGTGAACAAGTCGGCCGACTCGGCCACGCCGACCCGCTGGTCCTTCAGCCCGTGCCCGCCTGTGTTGATGGCCGTGTAGAACATCCGCCAGAGACCGTCGTCGCCACGAACGACCGACCCGGTCCACAGGGCGAGGTCGTCCCAACCGTGCGGATCCGGGCCGAGGGCGACTCCGTGGTCGGTCCACTCGATGAGGTCCGTCGAGGTCGCGTGGCCGATCGCCGCCGCGGCGTGCCGACGTCCCGGGTCGCCCAGCGAGCGGGGCGCCCGAAGGAAGTAGAGGTGGTACAGGTCGCCATCGTCGGCGATCCAGCTGTCCCAGATCCAGTCGTCAGGGTGACGGAACACGAGGCTCCCCTCGAGGGCGCGGGTCTCGGCGGGTCACTGTACGGCGAGACGGCCTGGCGTTTCCGTGGGAGCGTGGCTGGCTGCGCACCGGCCCCTCGACGCCTACCCTGCCCAAGCACCGGGACGAGGGAGGTGGCGATGACCCACGGTTCGGCGTCGGACGACGTCGTCCGTCGCCTGCTCGCCGGCGCGGTGGCCGATGCGGCGGGACGGCTCGCCGAGCCCGATGCGGCAGCCTTCGTCCTGCGCGCGCAGCGCTGGCTGCCTGACGTGTTGCGTCCTCTCGAGGCGCTGTACGGCGATCGCGTCGACGTCGCGGAGCTCGTGCGAGACCTCCTCGACGACGCGGTGGGTCTCGTGGCCGAGCGGAGCGACGAGCTTCGTGCCCTGGACCGCCAGCGGGAGTCCGACCCCGACTGGTTCCAGGAGTCGCGGATGGTCGGCTACGTCTGCTACGTCGACCGATTCGCGGGCACGCTCACCGCCATGCGCTCGCACCTGGACTACCTGGCCGAGCTCGGGACGACGTACCTGCACCTCATGCCGGTGCTCGCGCCGCGCGAGGGCGAGAGCGACGGTGGGTACGCCGTCGCCGACTACGACGCGGTCGACCCACGCATCGGCGTCATCGGCGATCTCACGGCCCTGGCGAGCGACCTGCACCGGCGTGGCATCGCCCTGTGCGTCGACCTGGTGCTCAACCACACGGCGCGGGAGCACCCGTGGGCGCAGCGCGCCCTGACCGGCGACCCACGATTCCGCGACTTCTACCTGGTCTATCCCGACCGGCTGATGCCCGACGCCTTCGAGGCCACGCTGCCGGAGATCTTCCCCGGCCTCGCACCGGGGAGCTTCACCCACGTCGAGGGGCTCGGCTGGGTGTGGACGACGTTTCGTGAGTTCCAGTGGGACCTCAACTACGCCAACCCCGACGTGTTCCGAGCGATGCTGCGCACGATGTTGACCCTCGCCAACCGGGGGGCGGACATCCTGCGTCTGGACGCGGCCCCGTTCCTCTGGAAGCGGCTCGGGACCGACTGCCAGGACCAGCCGGAGACGCACCTGCTGCTGCAGGCGTTCCGCGCCATGCTGTCCGTCGCGGCCCCCGGTGTGCTGCTCAAGGCCGAGGCGATGGTGGCCCCTGACATCCTGACCCGCTACCTGGGCGACCACGGGGAGTACTGCCGCGAGTGCGACCTCGCTTATGACAACCAGCTCATGGTGATGCTGTGGTCGATGCTGGCCACCGGCACCTCCGACCTCGCCCGACAGGCGCTCACCCGCCGGCCCGCCGCTCCCCGCTCGACGAGCTGGGTGACCTACGTGCGCGGCCACGACGACATCGGCTGGGCGGTGGCCGACGCCGACGCTGCCGCAGTCGGGCTCGACGGCCCCGCGCACCGGCGCTTCCTCAGCGAGTTCTACGACGGGACCGTGCCCGGCTCCTTCGCCGAAGGGGACGTCTTCCAGGCCAGCCCGACGGGGGCGTCGCCGATCAGCGGGACGACCGCGTCACTCTGCGGTGTCGGGATCGCGCTGGAGGCCCAGGACGAGGTCGCGCTCGACCTGGCGCTCTCCCGGCTCGAGGCGCTGTACTCCGTGGTCTTCTCCTTCGGGGGGATCCCCCTCGTCTACATGGGCGACGAGCTGGCCCTGCGCAACGACCCGGCCTGGGCCGACGAACCGGGCCACGGCCACGACAACCGATGGGTCCACCGCCCGCGGATGGACTGGGCCGCTGCCGAACGCCGCAACCAGGAGGGCACGGCCGAGTCGCGGGTGTTCGCGACCATGAAGGTGCTTGCAGCGGCGAGGGGGGAGCTCAGCGCCCTGCGCTCCGATGCCTCCTCGACCGTGCTCGACCTCGGCGTGCCGGGCCTGCTCGCCTATGTCCGAGGAGCCGAGGACGGCAGCGGCCTGCTCGCCCTCGTCGACATCGGCGGGAACGGGCAGGTGGTCGGCTTCGACATCCTTCGCTCGGCAGGGTTCGACGTTCCCGCCATCGCGGTGGTCGGGCGGCACACGGCGTCGGTCGCCGACGACGCGGTCCACCTGCGGCCGTACGGCTTCGCCTGGCTGCCGCTCCCTCGCGACTGAGGCCGTCACTCACTGCCCCGGGCAGTGCCTGCTCACAGGTTCACGGGACGTCGAGCGCGTCGCGCTCCACCGTGCGAGGCTGATCCGAAAGACAGGATCGCGACGTCGAGGAGACCGATGACGGTCGGGGACGCCACGCGCCGGCTGACACGGGGACGGGGGCGGATCTCCGAGCGCACCGTGCTGCTCGTCGCCTCCTTCGGCGCGTTCCTCGCCTTCCTGGACGCGACCATCGTCAACGTCGCCTTCCCCAGCATTCAGCGGTCGTTGCCCGGCTCCTCGATCTCCTCGCTGTCGTGGATCCTGAACGCCTACAGCATCGTCTTCGCCGCGTTCCTCGTCGTCTCCGGACGGCTGGCCGACCTCGTGGGTCGACGGCGTGCGTTCACCGTCGGGGTGCTGCTCTTCACCCTCTCCTCCGCCGTGTGCGCCGCCGCCGGCTCCGTGGGCTTCCTGGTGGGTGCGCGGATGTTCCAGGCCCTCGGGGCGGCGATCCTGGTACCGGCGTCGCTCGCCCTGGTCGTCCAGGCCTTCCCCGCCGCGCGCCGCTCGCACGCGATCGGGCTCTGGGGGGCATCGGCGGCGCTCGCCGCCGGGCTCGGACCTCCTGTCGGAGGAGCTCTCGTGGAGGCCGGCGGTTGGCGCTGGGCCTTCCTCGTCAACGTCCCCGTTGGTCTCGCCGCGACGTGGGCGGGCCGGTCGCTGCTCGTCGAGAGCCGCGCCCCGGGCCGTCGCCGCCGACCCGACCTGCGGGGTGCGGTTCTCTCGGCGCTCGCGCTCGGTCTGCTCACCCTCGGCCTGGTCAAGAGCGGTGACTGGGGATGGGGCAGCGCGCAGGTCTGGGCGTGCTTGCTCGCCTCCGCGGCCTTCTTCGGCGGATTCGTGCTCAGCTCCCGCAACCATCCGACGCCGCTGCTCGACCCGACCCTGCTGCGCATCCGGGCCTTCGCCGTCGGCAACCTGTCCTCGCTCGTGGCCGGCGCCGGCTTCTACGCCTACCTGCTGACGAACATCCTGTGGCTGCAATACGTCTGGGGCTACTCGGTGTTTCGCGCCGGCATGGCCGTCGTCCCCGGTGCCCTCGTCGCCGCGCTGCTCGCCGCCGCGCTGGGTCGGGTCGCGGAGACCCGCGGCTACCGGTTGGTCGTCGTGCCCGGCGCCCTCGTCTGGGCACTGGCCTATGTCTGGTACGCCACCCAGGTGCCGGTCACGCCAGACTTCCTGGCGACCTGGCTCCCCGGCCAGATCCTCAGCGGCATAGGGGTGGGAGCGACCTTGCCCGTGCTGGGCAGCGCGGTGCTGGCCGCGGTGCCCGGGGGCAGGTTCGCGACGGCGTCGGCGGTCAACACCAGTGCGCGCCAGGTGGGCGCCACCTTGGGCATCGCGATCCTCGTCATCATCGTCGGGACGCCTAGCGCGACTTCTACCACGACGCTCGTCGACGGATTGCGTCACGCCTGGGTGTTCTCGTCGGTCTGTTTCGTCATGACCGCGGCGCTGGCCGGGCTCCTCGGCCGGGTTCGGGTGGACCTCACTGCCGAGGAGGTGGACGACGGCTCACTCCCGAGCGTGCTGCTCCCCGTCGCGGCGTCGCCCGCGGTAGCCGCCGGCGCGGGCGTCACCACCACCGGATTGCTGTCCCGCTTGCCCGAAGACGTCCGCAAGCAGCTGGAGGCGGACGCTACCGAGGTGCATCTGGCGGCGGGGGAGTGGCTGTTCCGCGAGGGCGACCCTGCAGACGACTTCTACCTGCTGGTCACGGGTCGGCTCGAGGTGTCGACGGGTTCGGTCCAGCTGCGCCAGCTCGGCGCCGGGGCCGTGATCGGCGAGCTGTCCCTGCTCACCGGGGGCCGGCGGTCGGCGTCGATCAGGGCGCGCAGGGACAGCCGGCTGCTGCGTGTGTCCCGAGGCGCTTTCGACTCAGTGGTCCGAGAGGACCGGGCGGCTCTCGACGCGCTCGCCACCGTGCTCGCCGAGCAGATCCAGGACGGAGCCGTCCCGGAGCGCTCCAGTCGTCCTCCTCGACCGAGCGTGGTCGCCGTTGTCGGACTCGTCCCCGAGGCCCCGGTCGCAGCGGTGGCCGAGGCGCTGCGGGGTGCCCTCGAGAGGTTCGTCGAGGTGCTCCGGCTGGACGCGGCGACCCCGGACGGATTGGAGCGGGCCGAGGCGGAGCACGAGCGGGTCATGCTCGTCGCCACGGATCCGGAGGGCGAGTGGTGGCGGCGCTGCGTCAGACAGGCCGACCACCTCGTGCTCGTGGCGCCCGCGGACACGCCGCCGCCGGCGGAACCGCCGCTCGGGCGCACCGGTGCGGACGTCGTGCTGGTCGGCCCGCGCCCGGCCACCGGGGCGCAGGTCCGCGCCTGGGCAGCCGCGACGGATGCGTGGGCGGTGACGAGCACGCAGTCCCCACCCGGCGTGGGCGACCTACGCCGGCTGGCCGCCCGTATCGGGGGCGGCTCGGTCGGCGTCGTGATGGCGGGGGGAGGTGCGCGTGCCTTCGCACACATCGGCGTGCTCCACGAGCTGAGCGCGGCGGGGATCGAGGTGGACCGGGTCGCCGGGGCGAGCCTGGGCGCCGTGGTCGCGGCTCTATGGGCCAGCGGTCACAGCGCCCAAGAAGTCGAGGACATCTGCTACGAGGAGCTCGTACGGCGGCGGCCGTTCAGCGACTACACCCTCCCCGTCGCGTCGGTGGCCAAGGGCCGGCGCCTGGAGCACGCGCTGCACCGCCGGTTCGGCAACCTCGCGATCGAGGAGCTCCCGAGGCGGTTCGCCTGCACCAGCACCGACCTGCAGGCGCGGACCGTGCACGACATGCGGCGTGGGCGAGTCGTCGACGCCCTGCTCGCGTCGGTGTCGCTGCCGGTGCTGTTCCCCCCTCGACGTGACGGGCCGCGCCTGCTCTCCGACGGCGGGATCCTGGACAACCTCCCGGTGCGCCTGCTCACCGATCGCGACGAGGGCCCGGTCCTCGCCGTCAACATCGGTACCGGCGGCTCCCCGACCCGGCCGGCATCCGGCGACACTTCAGAGACGGCAGGCACTGTGAGGGTGCCGACGCTCGGCGAGACCCTGATGCGCACGATCTTCATCGGGAGCGGCCGAGCGCTCGCCCAGGCGCAGGCCGCCGGCGCGGTGGTCGTGACGCCGTCCACGCGCGGTGTGGGACTGCTCGAGTTCCACCAGCTCGACCGCATGGTGGAGTCGGGCCGCGCTGCGGCGCGAGCCGTCCTGGACCAGGCGCCGAGGTTCCTGTCGTAGGGCGCGGGCGGGATCGATACTGGGGACCGGAGAGCGGATACCTGTCGGCACTCGTCGTCGGGGAGGTCATGGTGGTCACGTCCGCCGAGCTCGGTGCCGTGCCGCTGTTCGACGGCCTCGACGACGAGGTGCTGTCGACGTTGGCCTCACGCTTTGTCGTCGAGCGCCACGAGCGGGGATCCGTGGTCGTGGCCGAGGGAGAGGACGCCCGGGCGTTCTACGTCCTCGCATCCGGCCGCGTCACGGTGACAGCGGGCGGCCGCCGGGTCGGGGATCTGGGACAGGGCGACTTCTTCGGCGAGATCGCCGTCCTGGGCGCGGGAGCCAGGACGGCGACGGTCACTGCCGTCGAGCCGGTCGTCGTGTGGGCCCTGCCGACCGACGCGTTCCGGTCCCTGACCATGAGTCGCCCGGCGGTGGCCTTGGCACTTCGCGGTGTCATGACCGAACGGCTCGGGCAGGTCTGAGGTCGGGACGTCCAGTAGCAAATGCCGCGATGTCACGAAGAGGAAACACCAGCGTCCCGGCGTTGCATCGACGAGGCAAAATCTTTGCAGGACAACGCTTTTTCCGTCTCATGACGTTGACCCGCAGTCGCTCTCCGCTCTAGCGTCACCTGCGTGACCGCTCGCCCGGGCCTCTCGTCGACACCGTCGGTGTCGCGGGTCGGCGCGTGTTGTCGTCCGTGTCGCTGACCTCTGGCTGAACGAGCCGCGTCGCCGCGCCCGCGTGTGGGCGCCTCCCCGCCGTCCCCGAGGTCACCCCGTCGCCACGGCCGACCGGTCGGCTCCGCGGGGTGACCCCTGCCCCGAAGGACTCACCGTGACCACTTTCGCCGAACCGACCTCCGACACGCTGCACGAGCGCCATCGACGCCATCACCTCGCGCACGGCAGCCTCAATCACCTGGAAGTCTTCGCCCAGTCCCTGGCGGCGACCGGCCCCAGCATCGCCATCGCCGGGACCATCCCCGTCGCCTATCTCATCGCCGGCGACGGCACAGTCTGGTCGTTCGTGATCGGCACCGTCATCGTCCTGCTGGCCAGTCACAGCGTGGCTCAGTTCGCCCGCCGCGCCGCGTCGACCGGGTCGCTGGCGACGTACGCCGCGAGCGGGCTCGGCCCGACTGCCGGATTCACGGCGGCGTGGGCGCTCGTCCTCGGCTACCTCGGGATCGCCGCGGCCACGACCACGGGCGCCGTCATCTACGGCGGGGCCTTCCTCGACTCGATCGGCGTCACCATCAGCGGGACCGGGGTTACCCTGCTGCTCCTCCTGCTCGCCGCGGCGATCGGCGCCTACTTCCCGTTCCGTGGCGTGCGCCTGTCGACCCGAGCCGCCATCATCTTCGAGGTTGCGAGCCTCATCGCCATCGTGGCCGTGCTCGTCGTGACCCTTGTCCACGTCGGTTTCTCGGTGGACGGTGCCCAGCTGCGTGCACACGGTTCGACCATCAGCGACATCTCGGTCGCCGCGGTGCTCGCGGCCGCGGCCTTCGTCGGCTTCGAGTCGTCCAGCTCTCTCGGAGCCGAAGCCAGGCATCCCTTCCGCGCCGTCCCCCGAGCGATCCTGCTGACAGTGCTCGGTGCCGGGATCCTCTACGTCATCTCCAGCTACATCCAGGTGCTCGGCTACAAGTCCGTCACCACACCACTCGCGGAGACCTCATCCCCGCTGAACGCCCTCGCCGCTCAGGCCGGCGTGTCCTGGCTCGGCAGCATCGTCGATCTCGGCATCGTCGTTTCGGCTCTCGCGTGCACGACGGCCAGCCTCAACGCCGCGTCGCGGCTGCTGTTCAACCTCGGCCGCGAGCAGGTGCTCCCGGTACGGCTCGGGGACGCCCATCACCGCCATCAGACCCCGCACGTCGCCCTGGCGATCCTCACCCCGGTCATCTTCCTCATCCCGGCGGTGCTCGTCCTCGTCGGCGCCGACCTCCTGGACATCTTCGGCTGGGTGGCCACCGCCGCGACGTTCGGCTATCTGCTGGCCTACCTCCTGGTGCTCCTCGCGGCCCCGCGCTACCTCAAGCGCATCGGTCAGCCCAGCGCCGCCGTGCGGATCACGAGCATCCTCGGCATCCTCGGCATCGCGTTCGTCATCTACAAGAACCTCGTCCCGGTCCCGGCCTATCCGTACTCGATCCTGCCGTACGTCTTCCTGGGCCTCCTTCTGGTCGGCCTGGCCTGGTACGCGGTCATCCGCCGCCGCAGCGACCGTGACCCCGCGAGCCTGGGCAGTCTCGTCGTGCACGCGCACGAGGTGGCGGACGAGAGCAGCGCTAGGGACACGGTGGACCTCGACGCCGCCACGGCCGTGGACATCGGCTCGTTGTCGGAGAGCACTCAGACGGTCTCCGCCGGCCCCGACGGGTCCTCCCGATGACCACCTTTGCGGAGCCCCAGGTCGCAGGCGGGGAGCTCGCGACGGACTACCTGGACGTCCCTCTCGAGCAGGCCATCGACCGCGGCTGGGTCCACGAGGTGGAGGTCGCCTGGCCGGACCAGGGCGGTCACGTGCTCGGCAAGCGGATCCCGGCGCGTCGCTTCCTCGGTCACGTCGCGGCCGGCGGCTTCACCTTCTGTGACGCCGCCCTCGCGTGGAATCTGGTCGGGGAGGTGGTGGACGACGCGCGCCTGAGCAACGCCTCGACGGGATATCCGGACGCCTTCGCGGTTCCTGACCTGTCCACGGCCAGACCGCTTCCCTGGCGGAAGCGGACCATCCAGGTGATCGCTGATGTCGTCGACCACCACGGGCAGCCGGTGCGCACGTCTCCGCGCGAGGTGCTGCGCCGGGTGGTCGGTCGGCTGGCCGAACTGGGCTTCTCCGCGCGCGTCGGCGTCGAGCTGGAGTTCTTCCTGCTCCAGGCCGACGGGACGCTGCCGCCCCAGCTGCTGCAGTGCTACTCCCTGGAGAAGGCCAACGAGCTCGATCCCGCGCTCGAGCAGATCGTCGACACGGTCCACGGCTTCGTCCCGCTCGAGGGTGTGCACACCGAATACGCCCCCGCGCAGGTCGAGCTCAACCTGCATCACGCGGAGGCGGTGACCGCGGCCGACGACGCCTTCCGGCTCCGGTACGCCGTCCGGGAGGCAGCGCGCCGTGCCGGCCAGCTGGCCACGTTCATGGCGAAGCCGTTCTCCGAGTGGTCGGGGTCGTCCCAGCACCTGCACGTGTCGTTGTGGCGGGACGGCAAGCCGGCGTTCGCTTCTGACGACCTCGTCGAGCCGGCGGCGGCGAGGCACGCTATCGGTGGCCTGCTCGCTCACCTGCCCGGCATCACCGTGTTCGGCGCGCCCACGGTCAACTCCTACAAGCGCTACACGGTGGCGTCCTTCGCACCCACGACAGCGAGCTGGAGCGGTGACAACAGAACGGGTGCGGTCCGCTCGCTCATCGAAGCCCCTGAGGCGACGCGTATCGAGCTGCGTACCCCGGCCGCGGACGCGAACCCGTACTGGGCCGTCGCCGCTGCTCTGGCCGCGGTCGTGGCCGGGCTCGAGAGCGCCGCCGAGCCCCCGTCGCGTCGGGCGGGCGACCTGTACGCCGGCGGGGGTCCGCCTCTCCCGGCGACGCTGGGTGAGGCGGTCGACGCCGCCCGTGCGGACTCGCGCATCGCGGAGATCCTGGGCGAGGACGCGGTTCACGACTTCCTCGTGCTCGCTGAGTCGGAGTGGAGCGCGTACAGCCGGGAGGTGACGCAATGGGAGCGCGACAGGTACTTGCGCAACCGGTGACCGCATCGGCCGTTCCGCCGGTGGAGGCGCTCGAGGCGGCGACGTCCTTCCCCGCACTGGAGGCGCTGTTCAGCCGACGGGCGAGGCGCTTTCCCCTGGGCGGGGCGCTCAGCGGTCCGCTGGAACACCGCTCCCGGCACGAGCCGCTGGCGCTGTCGCGGCTGGAGGAGGCCGTTCTCGTGGCGGCTGCCACCGGGATCACCGGGGTGGTACGAGAGGAGTGGCCATTCCTCGACGCCGACGGTCGCCCCACGGGGGGTGACAAGCTCGGCAGCTTCACGGGACGGACCTATCCCAGCCCTCTGGCCAACCACTCCACCGAGGTGTTCTGGACCAACGACGAGGGCGTGTACGTGCTGCCGCAACGCGATGCCCGGCCCACGACGTACGTGCAGAACCAGACGCCCGCGGACAACCTCGCCCACCTCGGCGGAGCCGTGCGCCTCCAGGACGGCAGGCTGGACGTCCCTCGGGCCAGGCCCAACCTCTTCGCCTTCAACCACCAGCTCGTCAACGTGGCGGGGTCGACGCTGTTCATCCCCGTCGCGGACGTGACGCGCCAGGCCATCTCGGCGCTGCTCCTGTACTTCGACCGACCGCACGGGTACTACCTCGTCGACAAGCGGCTGGGCGCCGACCCGCTGCGCGCGTTCGCGAGCAGCGGCTTCCTCGACGACAGCCACCCGGTCGACCTCGCGGACTTCGAGCGCTGGCAGATGGTGGACGCCAACGGCGTCGAGTCCGGCCTGGTCGTGGCCAATCTCGGGTTCGCCACGCAGGCGCTGGGGCTCGGCGGCTTCCCGTTCTCCGGGGGCAAGGGCCGGGTCACCATGGGCGGAACCCCACGCTGGCACGAGGCCGGCGGCGAGGGCGACGCGGGCGGCCTCGGATTCCGGTTCCTGCAGGTGCCGGACGACGCGCCGGTCGGGCCGGGCGAGTGGATCCCGATCGGCCTCGACGGCATCTTCGAGGCGGCGCTGCCGCCCTACCACCCCAGCATCGAGGCCGCCGTGGACTTCGTCGTCGGCCTTCGATGGGGCGCAGATGGGATCTTCCGGCGCACGGACGGGGTCCCCTGGACCGACCCGCGTGTCGTGGAGCGCATCCCACGCCCCAGCGACGAGGCGATCGAGGCCACCAAGACCCTCGTGCGCTACGTGTGGGACACCTATGGCCGCTTCCCGGCGACCATCGACCCCTTCCTGACCACCGTCTGGTACCAGGCCCATCACCTTGACCTGGACTTCTACGACCGCTACTACCCCGCGGAGGCGGTCCCCGGCCACATCCGGTCCCATCTCGCCGACTGGCACGGGGTGTCCCCGTGACGGCAACCTCCGCGATCAGCCTCGCCGACGTCGACCTCACCGACCAGGACGCCTTCCAGCGTGCCGTGCCCTACGACTGGTTCCGTCTCCTGCGCGAACGCGCGCCGGTGCACTGGAACCCGGAGCGGAGCGGCCGTGGCTTCTGGTCGGTGACGCGCTACGCCGACGTGGTCGCGGTGTCGCGCGACACGGCGACCTACTCCTCGGAGCGGGGTGCCTCGGCGCTGGAGGACCTGGAACCGGACGCGCTCGAGGCACGGAAGTCGATGATCGACATGGATCCGCCGGGTCACACGAGGCTGCGGCGCAAGGTCGCGCCCGAGTTCACCCGACGCGGCGTCTCCCACTACGAGCAGCTCGTCCGGGAGACCGTCACCGAGGTGCTCGACGCTGCCCTGCCGAAGGGCGAGTTCGACTTCGTCCCCGATGTCGCGACCGAGGTGCCGATCCGAGTCCTCTGCCGCATCCTAGGCGTCCCCGAGCGGGACGAGCGCAGGCTGGTCGAGCTGGGTGACCGGATGTTCGGCAACACCGATCCCGACATCGCCGACGTCCTGCTCGACAGCCCGGCGAGCGAGCAGTACCGGCTGGTGCCCTTTCGCAGCCCGGCGGCGCTCGAGATGCACGACTACGCGCGGTGGCTTGCCCGCCAACACCTGGCGGACCCCGGCGCGGACCTGATGTCCCGCCTGGTCCGGTCGGACAACAGCGGTCCGGCGCTGGTCGGCAAGGAGCTGGACGCGATGTTCCTGCTCCTGGTGGTCGCCGGCAACGAGACGACCAGATCGGCGCTCGCGTTGGGGTTGCAGGCGTTCGTCGAGAACCCGGAGCAGTGGGACGCTGTGCGCCGCGGTGACGCCCGCGGCCTCGACTCGGCGGTCGAGGAGGTCCTGCGCTTCACGACCCCCTTGCACCACTTCAGGCGTACGGCGACCCGCGACACCGTCCTGGGCGGGACGTCCATCACCGAGGGGGACAAGGTGGTGGTGTGGTTCACGTCGGCGAACCGTGACGAGGAGGTCTACGCCGACCCCGACGCCTTCGACGTCACGAGGGATCCCAACCCCCACGTCGCGTTCGGCCGGGGAGGTCCCCACCGGTGCATCGGCGAGCACCTCGCCCGTCTCGAGATCCGCATCGTGCTCGAGCAGCTCCTCGCGCGCACCGAACGCTTCGAGGTCGTCGGATCGCCGCGCCGTGTGCGGTCCAACTTCTCCAACGCGCTGACCTCCCTGCCCGTGCGTGTCGTGGGAGCCCGCTCCGCCGGGGGCTAGGGCCGTCCGGCCTGGATCTTGCGAAGTGCCTCCACGAGGCAGTCGACGTCCTCAGGCGTGTTGTACAGCGCGAGGGAAGGCCGCACCGTGCTCTCCACGCCGAAGCGGCGCAGGATCGGCTGCGCGCAGTGGTGCCCGGCCCGCACCGCGATGCCCTCGCGGTCCAGCGCCGCGCCGACGTCCTCGGTCCGGAAGCCGTCGAGGACGAAGGAGATGACGCCGGCCTTGTCAGCGGCCGTCCCGATGAGGCGCAGGCCGGGGATGGTACGCAGGCCGTCGGTCGCATAGCCGAGGAGCTCGTGCTCGTACGCCGCGACGTTGGCCACACCGATGCCGCTCAGGTAGTCCAGCGCCGCGCCGAGACCCACGGCGTCGGCGATGTTGCCGGTGCCCGCCTCGAACTTCGACGGCGGGTGCTGGTACACCGTCCGCTCGAAGGTCACGTCAGCGATCATGTTCCCCCCGCCCTGCCAGGGAGGCATGTCCTCGAGCAGCCGCTTCTTGCCGTAGACGACACCGATGCCCGTCGGGCCGAAGACCTTGTGTCCGGAGAACACGAAGAAGTCACAGTCGAGTGCCTGCACGTCGGTCGGCATGTGCGAGACCGACTGGGCGCCGTCGAGCAGGACGGGTACGCCGTGCCGGTGGGCGATGTCGATCATCGCAGCGGCCGGGGTGATCGTGCCCAGCGCGTTGGACACCTGGGTGAAGGCGACCAGCCGGGTCCTCGGCGTGATGAGCCGCTGGTACTCGGAGAGCACCACCTGGCCCGTGTCGTCGACGGGAGCAACTCGCAGGACCGCTCCGGTCCGGGCGCAGACCTGTTGCCAGGGCACGATGTTCGCGTGGTGCTCGAGCCAGGTGATGAGGACCTCGTCGCCTCGGTCGAGGTTGGCGATCCCCCAGCTCTGGGCGACGAGGTTGATGCCCTCCGTCGTCCCCCGGACGAAGACGACCTCCTCGTCGGAGGGTGCGTTGAGGAAGCGCCGGACCTTGTCCCGCGCCGCCTCGTAGGCGTCGGTGGCGCGTGCCGCAAGGACGTGCGCGGCACGGTGGATGTTGGAGTTCTCGTGCTCGTAGAAGTGCGACAGGCGGTCGATCACGGCCTGCGGCTTCTGGGTCGTCGCCGCGTTGTCCAGCCACACCAGCCGCTTGCCGTGCACCTGGGTGCGCAGGATCGGGAAGTCACCACGCACCAGGTGCGGGTCGAAGGGTCCCGGCGCGCGCTCCAGCGTGGGCACCAGGTCCGGGTGGAAGCCGAGTGAGCTCTCCGAGATCTGGAGATCGGCGGACCGGACCGGGCTCGCCAGGGCGGAGCCGGCCTCGTCCATCGGGTACGCCACGGCCGGCTGTGCCGAGACCGGGACGGCCAGCGGATCGGGGACACCCTCGAGGGAGCTGGGCTCGGCGGCGTCGGGCGTGGCCGAGGGCACGACGGGCATGAACGGCACGGCCGCGACGAAACCCATCACCGCACCCAGGGTGGTCGGCACCTGAGCCAGCTGCACCTCGTCGGGCATCGGCACGGGGGAGCCGGCGGGCTGCTCGAACGCCGGGGTCGTCGCGACGTCGTGCGAGGCGGTCGGTACCGACGAGGCGAGGGGCTGCGGAACCTCCGCGGCAGGTGGGTCGGCGGTGGCAGGGCCGTCGGCCAGGCTCAGCAGCGCGACGAGGTCCGGAGGAGCCGGGACGCCGGGTGGGAGCGACGGCAGCGTGGTGAAGGACGCGACGCCCAGCGGTGGGGGGAGCTCAGTGAGGTAGGGCGCGTCCGGGACCGGCACAGGTGACACCAGCGGTCCCGGGAGGGGTGCGCTCGCGGTGGCCGCGGACGTCGGGGGTGCGGGTTGGCTGCGAAGCGACGGCGAGGGCGGCGACAGGGGAGCGGGTGGGGGCAGGTTGCCGGGTGCCGCCGAGGGAGCGACGGTGGCGCCGTCGGGCAGGGCGCGGAAGAACTCGTTGGCCAGGGCGGTCAGCGTCGCGACGTCCGGCAGCCCGACCGCCGGCCCCTCGCCATCCGTCGGCACGCCGTCACCGACGACGTCACTTGTACTCATGGTAGTTCGTGACGTCGACGTCGGTCAGCGCGCCAATGGCGTCGTGGGTGTGCACCGCCGCCGAGCAGTACAGCGACACCAGGTACGACGCGATGGCCTTGTGGTCGATGCCCATGAAGCGGACCGACAGACTGGGAGTGACCTCTCCGGGGACACCCGGCTGGAACAGTCCGACGACGCCCTGCTTCTCGGCCCCGGTGCGCAGCAGCAGGACGTTCGTCCTGCCCTTGTCCGTCACGTCGAGCTTGTCGCAGGGGATGACGGGCAGTCCGCGCCAGGTGAGGAACTGGGCTCCGAACAGGTTCACCGTCGCCGGTGGGACGCCCCGGCGCGTGCACTCTCGTCCGAAGGCGGCGACCGCCCTCGGATGGGCCAGGAAGAAGCTCGGCTGCTTCCACACGAGCGAGATCAGCTCGTCGAAGTCGTCCGGCGTCGGAGGGCCGGTACGGGTGGCTACCTTCTGGGAGTCGACCACCTGGTTCAGCAGCCCGTAGTCCGTGTTGTTGACCAGCTCCCCCTCCTGGCGCTCCTTGATCTTCTCGATCGTGAGGCGCAGCTGTTCGCGAATCTGGTCGTGGGGCGAGCTGAAGAGATCCGACACCCGGGTCTGGACGTCCAGCACCGTCGTCACGGCATTGAGCACGTACTCCCGCGGTTCCTTCTCGTAGTCGACGAACGTCTCGGGCAGCTCCTCCTCCTGCTCCGGGCTGCACTCCACGTCCGCAGCGCCCGCTTCCGCGTCCTTGACCTTGTTGACGCGGTAGACACCCGCCTCGACCGGGACCCACGGCAGCAGGCTGACCAACCATCGGGGCGTGATGCCTGACCACTGCGGGGCGGTCTTCGTGGTCGTGGACAGCTGCCGTGCAGCCGCCTCCCCAAGGGTGTGCCTCACGTCGGTCGTCGCGTCCGCCATCGCTCTCGCCCTCGCTTCCAGCCCACTCGGTGGCCGCACGTTGCCGCGCGCGACCAACGATCTCCGACTGACGAACTTACTCCCGCGCGGTCGGCCCGGCGGGCGCTCCGCGCGTCCGGATCGACCGGTTCCTCCGCGCCCCCGGCCCGAGCCCCTGCTGACGGTGCCGATCCGCGTCGGGCAGGGTAGGGGCGTGGAACGGATGCTGGCCTGGGTCGTGGATTCACCCCGCCCCATCGATTCCGGGCCGCTGCGCCGGGTCGAGCGGGAGGTGCCCGAGCCCGGCACCGGTCAGGTCCGGGTCCGCGTCCGCTGCTGCGGGGTCTGCCGCACGGACCTGCACCTCGCGGAGGGGGACCTGGCGCCGCGCCGGCCCGGGGTCACCCCGGGCCACGAGGTGGTCGGGGTCGTGGACGCCGTCGGACCC
>DATJPE010000102.1 GCA_035506535.1 Actinomycetes bacterium
GACCGTGAGCGGATCGACGCCTGAGCCCGACTCCGCGCTGCCCCCTTCACTCCTCGCACAGCCCCCACGACTCGCACTTGTGGCGGCCTGTTCGTCACTCCGCGGCCGCCGAGTGACGGCGAACCCGCCACATGTGCGTGGGGTGAGGGCGGTGCGAGCGTCGCGTCAGGCGTCGATGCGCTCGCGGTCGAGGCTGCTGGCGCTCTCGACGATGAAGTCGCGACGGGGTGCGACGTCGTTGCCCATGAGCAGCTCGAAGACCTCCTCCGCGCGCTGGGCGTCACCGAGGCTGATGCGCCGCAACGTCCGACGACGCGGGTCCATCGTCGTCTCGGCCAGCTGCTCGGCGTCCATCTCGCCGAGACCCTTGTAGCGCTGGGGAGCCTTGTACGTCCGCCCGCGGCGGTCGAGGTCGGCCAGCACCCGGGGCAGCTCGGCGTCGGAGTAGGTGTAGACGTACTCGTTCGCTTTCGAACCGGGATTGACGATCTCGACCCGGTGCAGGGGCGGCACGGCGGCGTAGACCCGTCCGGCATCCAGCAGCGGGCGCATCGTCCGGAAGAACAGCGTGAGCAGCAGGGTACGGATGTGCGCGCCGTCGACGTCCGCGTCGGCCATCAGGATGATCTTGTTGTACCGGGCTGCGTCGAGGTCGAAGGTACGACCGGAACCGGCACCGATGACCTGGATGATCGAGGCGCACTCGGCGTTCTTGAGCAGGTCCGACGCTGTGGCCTTCTGGACGTTGAGGATCTTGCCCCGGATGGGGAGCAAGGCCTGGAACTCGCTGTCGCGGGCTGCCTTCGCGGTACCGAGGGCGCTGTCGCCCTCGACGATGAACAGCTCGCAGCGCTCGACGTCCTCGCTTCGGCAGTCCTTGAGCTTCGCCGGCATGGAGGAGGATTCCAGCGCGTTCTTGCGCCGTTGCAGCTCCTTGTGCTGGCGGGCGTCGACGCGGGTCCGCATGGCTCCCGCGACCTTCTCGAGGATGACCCGCGCCTTGGCCTTGGCGGCCGGCTTGCGCGCGGCGAGGATCGCGGTGAGCTCGCGGCCGACGACGTGCGCCACGATCCGTGACGCGGCCGCGGTGCCGAGGACCTCCTTGGTCTGGCCCTCGAACTGGGGCTCGGCCAGGCGCACGGTGACCACAGCGGTCGCTCCCTCGAGCACGTCGTCGGCGGTCACCTCCTCCTCGGCGGCGCGCAGGACCCGCTGCTCGCGCAGCTGGGTGTTGAAGGTGTCCCGCAGCGCCTTCTCGAACCCGCGGACGTGGGTCCCGCCCTTGGGCGTCGCGATGATGTTGACGAAGGAGCGAACCACGGTGTCGTACCCGGTTCCCCAGCGCAGCGCGACGTCCACCGTGAGCTCGCGCTCGACCTTGGTGGGCGTGAGGTGGCCCTGGTCGTCCAGCACGGGCACCGTCTCGTGGAAATGGCCGCTGCCGTGCAGCCGCAGCACGTCGCTGACCGGTTCGTCCGGTGCGAGGAAGGTGCAGAACTCGCTGATCCCGCCGTCGAAACGGAATTCCTCGGAGGTGGGCGCCCCTGCGTCACGGAGGTCGTCGACGACGAAGGCCAGCCCGGGAACGAGGAACGCGGTCTGGCGGGCTCGCGCGTACAGCTCGTCCAGGACGATGTCGGCCTCGGGCAGGAAGATCTGGCGGTCCGGCCAGAACCGGACCCGGGTCCCGGTCCGGTTCTTCGGGACCTTGGCGACGACCCGCAGGTCGGAGGCCTCCTCGAAGGGGTCGTCCGGACCGGGCCCCGCGAACTGCCCGGGCAGGCCGCGCCGGAAGGACATCAGGTGGGTACGTCCGCCGCGGTCCACCTCCACGTCCAGGCGCGCGGCCAGGGCGTTCACGACCGACGCGCCGACGCCGTGCAGTCCGCCGGTGGCGGCGTACGACCCGCCCCCGAACTTGCCGCCGGCGTGCAGCCGGGTCATGACGACCTCGACGCCGGAGAGGCCGGTCTTGGGCTCGATGTCGACCGGGATGCCCCGGCCCTGGTCACGGACCTCGATGGAGCCGTCGTCGTGGAGCAGGACGTGGATGCGCGAGCCGAAGCCGCCCAACGCCTCGTCGACGGCGTTGTCGATGATCTCCCACACGCAGTGCATGAGGCCGCGGGAGTCGGTCGACCCGATGTACATGCCCGGTCGCTTGCGGACCGCCTCGAGGCCCTCGAGCACGGACAGGTGGCGTGCCGTGTAGTCCGCCGAGGGGGCGCTCTCCCGGGAGGCCGGGCGCGGGGGTTCGCTGGGCTGTGCGCTCATGTCGGGCACGAGGCTACCGGCGCGGCGCGGCACCGCCGTGCACCCACGCTTTGGGAGCCCCGATCACGGTCATCGGCAACACTTCGATGAAGAGTGTGTTACGCCATGGGCGCAAACCGGGCGTGGACACCCTGGGGAACGTTCTCGGGGTGTCAGGATGTTGAACCATTCGGAACCCACCCGAAGGAGGACTCGTGACGCCGACCCTGGCCGTTGACGCCCCGCTGAGCGCACTCGACCGGTGCGACCGCTGCGGAGCGCAGGCCTACGTACGCGTCACCCTCCTGTCCGGCGGCGAGCTGCTGTTCTGCGCGCACCACTTCAGCGAGTTCCGTCCAGGGCTCGAGGCGGCCTCGGCGCACGTCCATGACGAGACCTCCCGCCTGGGAGACGTGCCTACCGTCGCCCCGCTCGAAGAGCGCTGAGCCCACCGCTCAGGTCGCCAGCCGCAGGCGGCCGCGTCCCTCCGCCTTGGCGAGGTAAAGGGCCTGGTCGGCCCGCCGGTAGAGGTCTGGTACGTCGCCGTGCCCGCGACCGCTCGCCGCGCCGACGCTGACGCCCACCACCAGCCCCGGAGCCAGCTGCTCCCACTCCTGGTCCTCGACGAGGCGGCGAAGTCGCTCGGCGCGCTGCTCGACGACGTCGCGCTGCGCACCGACGAGGACGGCGCAGAACTCATCGCCACCGAGGCGGACGGCCAGGTCGGTGGGCCGCAGCATGGAGCTCAGGACAGTCCCGACCCGCTCCAGCACCAGGTCCCCCACGACGTGGCCGAACAGGTCGTTGATCCGCTTGAAGTGGTCGATGTCCACGACCACCATCGCGATGTCGGTGTCGGCGCCCACGGTCCTGGCCAGGGCGTTCAGCCGGTCGTCGAAGGCCCGGCGGTTGCCCAGCCCGGTGAGCGGGTCCTCGAGCGTGCGGCGGAGCAAGGTCTCGTGCTCGCGCTTGAGCCGTTCGGCCTGGACCTGGGCCCGGGCCGAGGCGAGCCGGGACAGCCGCTCGTCCCACCGCTGCCGGGCGATCGTCTCCGCGTAGCGCAGGGTCGCCGGCGCCTGGATCCCGAGGGCGCCGCGCTCGGCCAGGGATGCGGTCCACGCCAGCAGTGAGCGGTGGTGCGGTGTCAGGCTGTCCCCGAGCGTGCGCTCCGCCGTCTCGACCTCCCGAAGGGCGAGCTGCCAGTCCTGGGACCGGATCGCCGCGTGCGCGAAGGCGAGATGGGACTGCACGCGGACCTCCGGGCCCACGAGCAGGTCGTGCTGGGCGCGCAGCCAGGCCTGGTCCTCCGGGTGGTCGACGCCGAGGAGCACCCGCCGGGCGCACAGGCTGACGAGCAGCATCCGCCGCCAGGTGTCCGGCATGGGCAGGCCCAGCAGCTCTTGCGACGGCGCTTCGTCCTCGCGCAGGCCCACGGCGTCCGGCGACGCCCCGACCTCGAGCAGGCCGGCGGCCCACCAGAAGCGGACGAAGGCCCGGTTGAGGTGCCGGACGGGCTCGAGGAGGCGGTCGTCGCAGTCCGGCAGGATCTCCGCCGCGAGGTCGTACAGCTCGTCACCGAGCTCCCAGAGGCGCATCGTGCTGTACGTCTCCGCCACGCTGATCAGCCCCGAGACCCGGGCCAGCGGGTCCCCGGGCAGGTCGAGGAGGCTCACGCCCCTCGAGGTGTCCTGCAGAGCGCTGGCGATGTCGCCGGCGCGAGTGGCCATCTCGGCCCGCAGACCCAGGCCGGTCGCCAGCATGGCGGGGTCGGCGTCCAGCTCGGAGGCCCGGATCAGCGCCGACGAAGCCTCCTCGGCCCGCTCGGGGGCGTTGACCACGGCGTCGACCGCATCCGCGTAGCGCAGCAGGCGGTGCAGCTCGGTCCCCGGCGGCTGCTCCGACAGCCCGGCGCCGATCTCCTCGCGCGCCCGCTCGACCCGATCGGTCTGGACCTGTTCGACCAGGTGGTAGACGCGTAGCACGGCCGCACGCGACGGCGGAGCCGCCAGTCGATGCTGGCCGGCGACGTCGGAGGTGGCCACCGGACTCCTTGAGGTGTTGTCGAGGCCCTTGAGGTGTTGTCGAGGACCTTTGGAGCATCGACACCACGGCCCCCCGTCTTGACGACCCCCCTGCCCGTTGGCAATGAACGCGGCGTTGGTGCACACCTAGCGCTACAACGCCGCCTTCATTGCGTGTGGGACGGCGGGAGGGGTCGGGTGGATCGGGGGCGGATGGCCTAACCGCCGCCGAGGTAGGCCGCGACCACGGACTCGTCCCCGAGCAGCTCGGCGCCGGTCCCCGACTTGACCACGCTCCCCGTCTCCAGGACATAGGCCCGGTCGGCGATCGAGAGGGCCTGGGCGGCGTTCTGCTCCACCAGCAAGACCGTGGTCCCCTGCTCCTTGATCTCCACGATGATCTTGAAGATCAGCTGGATGAGCTGCGGGGCGAGGCCCATCGACGGCTCGTCGAGCAGCAGCAGACGAGGTTTCGACATCAGGGCGCGGCCGATCGCGAGCATCTGCTGCTCCCCGCCGGACAGCGTGCCGCCGGCCTGCTTCTCGCGCTCCTTCAGGCGGGGGAAGAGGTCATAGACCCGCTCGAGGTCGGCGGGGTCCGGTCGACCGCGGATGTAGGCCCCCATGGCGAGGTTCTCCGCCACGCTCATCCCGGGGAAGATCCCGCGCCCCTCGGGCGCCTGGCACATGCCGGCCTCGACCCGCTTGTGGCCGGCGAGACTGGTGATGTCCCGCCCGTCGAAGCGAACGGTGCCGTGGTCGACCTTGCGCAGGCCCGACAGGGTCTTGAGGGTCGTGGTCTTGCCTGCTCCGTTGGCACCGACCAGCGTGACGATCTCGCCGGTCTCGACGCTCAGGCTGATGTCCTTGATCGCGACGATCTTGCCGTAGCTGACCTGCAGGTTCTCGACCTCAAGAAGCACTCGAGGCCTCCCCGAGGTAGGCGCGGACGACATCGGGGTTGTCGCGGACCTCGGCCGGGGGGCCGTCGGCGATCTTCTGGCCGAAGTCGAGGACGGCGATCCGGTCGCTGATCCCCATGACCAGGGTCATGTCGTGCTCGATGAGCAGGACCGTCACGCCGGAGTCCCGGATGTTGCGGATCAGCTCGGCCAGGGAGGCCTTCTCCGAGGGGTTCATGCCCGCGGCCGGCTCGTCCAGCAGGAGCAGCTGTGGTCCGGTGCCGAGGGCGCGCGCGATCTCGAGGCGGCGCTGGTCGCCGTACGGCAGGTTGCGGGCGACCGTCCCGCCGCGTCCCTGGATGCCGACGAAGTGAAGCAGCCGGTACGCCGTCTGCCGGCCTTCCCGCTCCTCCGCCCGGTGCCGGCGGAGCCCTAAGATCGCGCCGACCACGCTCGAGGTGTGACGCGCGTGGGTACCGACCATGACGTTGTCGAGCGCGGTCATGTTGTCGAAGAGCCGGATGTTCTGGAACGTCCGCGCCAGGCCCAGCTTGGTGACGAGGTCAGGTCGGGTCCCGTTGATCCGGTTGCCGTCGAAGACGATGTCCCCCGACGTCGGCGTGTAGACCCCGGTCACCATGTTGAACACCGTCGTCTTGCCGGCGCCGTTGGGGCCGATCACGGCCACGATCTCACCCCGCCGCACCTCGAGGTCGAGGGAGTTCACCGCGGTGAGGCCCCCGAAGCGCATCGTCACGCCTCGGAGGGCGAGCAGGCTGTCCTCGCTCATCCGTCCAACGCCCCGGACTGCGCCCGGACCGTGCCGACCTCGGCGCCGAGCCGGTCGATGCCGCCCTCGCCCTCGGCGAGCTCCTCAGCGCGGATCTTGGAGGGCCAGAGACCCTGCGGTCGGAAGATCATCAGGACGACGAGGGAACCGCCGAAGACGAGCACGCGGTACTGGTCGAAGCCGCGTGCCGCCTCGGGCAGCCAGGCGACGAGGAAGGCGCCGAGGATGACCCCGGGGATGTTGCCGGCCCCGCCGAGGACGACGGCGGCCAAGATCGTGGCGGAGAGGATGAACGGGAAGTCGGTGGGCTGGATCGCGTTGTTGCCCGACGCGAAGATCACCCCGCCGGCCCCGCCGACGGCGGCCCCGACGGTGAAGGCCCACAGCTTGAACTTCAGAGTGGGCACGCCCATCAGCTGGGCCGCGTCCTCGTCCTCGCGGATCGCCGTCCACGACCGACCGACCCGGCTCCTCTCCAGTCGCTTCAACATGATGATCACGACCGCGATCACCGCGACCAGCAGGTAGTAGTACGGCTTCGGGTCGAGGATGCTGAACTGCAGGAACGAGATGTGCCCGATCGAGGGCGGCGGGGGGATGTTGGCCAGGCCTCGTGGCCCCCCGAGGTAGTTCAGGTTGTTCGCGGTCTCGCGGATCATCTCCCCGAAGCCCAGCGTGACGATGGCGAGGTAGTCGCCGCGCAGGCGCAGGGTCGGCGAGCCCAGCAGCAGGCCGGCGAGCATCGCGAGGCCGACCCCCACCGGCAGGACCTCCCAGAACCCCCAGCCGTACTTGCCGCCGAGGATGGCCATGCTGTAGGCGCCGATGGCGAAGAACGCCACATAGCCGAGGTCGAGCAGGCCGGCGTAGCCGACGACCACGTTCAACCCGAGAGCCAGCAGGACGTAGACGCTGATCGGGTAGAACAGGACCCGCTGCCAGCTGCTGCCCGGGGTCATGACATCCCCCAGGTTCGGGATGTTCGGCAGCGAGATGGCGAAGACGAAGATCGCCAAGTAGCCCACCCACCGCAACCAGCGCGGCAGGGCCCGCCAGCGGGCCGCCATCCGGTCGACCGAACCCGCCCTCGGGGCCGTCCACCCCCGCAGCGGCCGCTTCGGGTTCACGCGCGAGCCTTGGACAGCGACTCGCCGAGCAGGCCGGTCGGCCGGAACATCAGCACGAGGACCAGGACGGCGAAGGCGACAACGTCCTTCCACTGGGCGCCGAGCACGCTGCCGACGTACTCCTGGATCAGGCCCAGGAGCAGCCCGCCCAGCAGCGCTCCACGCAGGTTGCCGATGCCGCCGAGGACGGCCGCGGTGAAGGCCTTGATGCCGAGGACGAAGCCGACGAAGAAGGACGTCGCCTCGAAGAAGATCACGTACAGCATGCCGCCGATGCCCGCCATGGCCCCACCGATGAGGAAGGTCAGCATGACGACTCGGTCGATGTTCACTCCCATGAGCGTCGCCGTGTCGGCGCTCTGCGCGGTGGCGCGGATCGCCCGGCCGAACCGGGTGCTGCGCACCAACCGGTCGAGCAGGAGCATCATGAAGATCGACCCGAAGAACACGAGCACCTTGTCAGCCCGGATCAGCCCGGTCCCGATCGTCGCGTAGATCGTCTTGTTCATCACCCGCGTCGTGGACAAGGTGTCGGGGAAGCGCAGGGAGACCAGCTGCTGGAGGAACAGGGACGCCCCGATCGCGGAGATCAGCGCCGCTAGCGTGGTGGCCCCCCGTCGGCGCAGGGGACGATAGGCGACCCGCTCCAGGATCACGGCCGAGACCCCGGACGCGCTCGCGGCCACCACGGCGGCGAGCAGCAGGAACCCGACGAGGGCGATGCCGCTGAGTGGCGTGCTGATCCCCAGGGCGGTGATGACTCCGACGGTCGCGAAGGTCCCGATCATGAAGATCTCGGAGTGCGCGAAGTTGATCAGGCGCAGAACCCCGTAGACGAGGGTGTAGCCGAGCGCCACCAGGGCGTAGATCGACCCCTGGGTGAGGCCGTCGATCGTCGAGGCGGCGAAGTTGGTGAAGAAGTTGCTCACGCGCATCCGTCCCGGGCCGGGGGCGTCAGTACGACGCCCCCGGCCCAACGAGTCGGACCGAGCTGACCGAGGTCAGGACTGCGGCGTCGCGTTGTCCGACGTCCCGATCCCGACGATCTGCCCGTTCTGGACCTGGTAGATCAGGATGGTGCCACCCTTGATGTTCCCGTTGGACTCGAACTGGATGTGCTTGGACACGCCGTCGAAGTTCACACCGTTGACGTAGGTCTCGATGCTCTTCCGGTCGGTGTTGCCGGCCTTGATGGCGTTGATGAACACCGTCGCCGCGTCGTAGGCCTCGGGCGAGTAGGTGCCGGGCTCGACGTTGAACGCTGCCTTGTAGGCGTCGTAGAACGTCTTCTGCGACCCGGTTGCCGCGCTGTTGATCAGCGCGCAGGCGCAGGACAGGATCGAGCCGTTGGCGGCCGCGCCGGCGCCGGAGACGAACGCCGGGTCGAGCGAGCCGTCACCGGAGATGAACGTCGCGGTCACCCCGCCGTCCTTGAGCTGCTTGGCGAACGGACCCGACTGGGCGTAGTAGCCGCCGTAGAAGACCACGCTCACACCGGCACTCTTGATCTTGGTGATGGTCGAGGAGTAGTCCGGGACCTCGGTGCCGGTCGCGGGAACCGACTCGTCGACGGGGACGGCGACGCCGGCCGTCTTCAGGGCGCTGGCCACCGCGTCGGCCAGGCCCTTGCCGTAGTCGGAGGCGTCGTCGATGACGGCGACCTTGGTGGCCTTCAGCGACTTGGCGATCACGTTGGCCACGCCCGGACCCTGGTAGCCGTCGTCGGCCAGGACGCGGTGGAAGGTCGTCCAGCCGTTGTCGGCGAGGTTGACCCGGGTCGCCGACGCCGAGATGAACGGCACTCCGGCGGCCTGCCAGAGCGCACCGGTGTTCGCGGTCTCACCCGAGAAGGCCGGCCCGACGAGGCCCACGATCCCGTCGTCGATCGCCTTCGGAGCCAGCGCCGCGGCCTGCTTGGGGTCGCCCTGGGAGTCGAACTCCAGCAGCTGGATCTTCACCTTGGGATTCGTCGCGTTGTACTGGTCGATCGCGAGCTTCTCGCCGTTGCGGATGTTGATGCCCAGGGCCTTGTTCGGCCCGGTGAGGTCACCCATGAACCCGATCTTCAGGGTGGAGCCGCCTCCTCCGGAGGCGGCCGTGGACGCCCCGCCCCCACTGCTGCTGCTCGAGCAGGCCGCGAGGGCGAGTCCGGCGACGGAGAGGACGACGGCAGTGCGCACGAATGCGCTTCGTCGGGTCATGAAGGGCGCTCCTTGGTCGATTACCCGAGGTTCCTGTGTGACAGGTCAGGTGTGACAGGTCAGGGAACCTACCGGGCCAGCCGGTTCCACGGCACGAACTCCACGCAGGCCGATACAGGATGGTTGCAATTGCGGCCGTCTCGCCGACCAGCACGGGAGCGCTGTTGGTCGAACGTCTGTTCTCCTGAGCACCCGGCTGATCGCTCAAGAACCCGGGTCCCGGCTGTCGAGACCTCATGGGGGATGGACGCGACGGGATGTGATGCTCGATGGAGCTCCGGGGGCTCGGCGAGGGCAATGACGCCGATGCGATGGTCCGGCAGGTGCTCGACAGCGGTGACTTCGCCGTCGTGTTCCAGCCCGTGGTGGACCTGGCCACCTCCGAGGTGGCTGGCTACGAGGCGCTGACCCGCTTCTCCGACGGGCGGCCGCCCAACCTCTGGTTCGCCGAGGCCCACCAGTGCGGCCTCGGCGTCGACCTCGAGCTGGCAGCACTGGAGAAGGCGCTGGCCGCACTCCCCGAGCAGCCGCCGGGGTTCCTCTCGCTCAACATCAGCGCAGCGACGTTGCGCTCCTCGGCCCTGCTCAGGCGCCTGGCGGGATCCCTGCCGGGAGCCGTGGTCCTCGAGCTCATCGGCCATGGACCGCTCGGCGACCCCGACACGGCTCGCGCGAGGATCGCCGGGCTGCGTCAGCTCGGAGTCCAGGTGGCGCTCGACAACGTCGGCAGCGGACCGGCCAGCCTGCGGCCCGCCGTCGACCTCCAGCCAGACCTGATCAAGATCGACCGGTCGCTGGTGTCCTACGTCGACCGGGACCCCGTCCAGCGGGCCGTTGTGGGCGCCTTCGCCCAGCTGGCGATGAGCCTCGGATGGGTCGTCGTGGCCGAGGGCATCGAACGCGAGCAGGAGCTGGCCGTCTGCGCCGATCTCGGAATCGCCCTCGGCCAGGGTTACCTGCTCGGCCGCCCCGCCCCGATGCCGGGGCAGCGGCAGCCGGAGCACCCCTGGGTGGCCTGGACCGAGGAGATCTGGCAGGCCGCCAACTCCTGAGCGGAGCCTCAGTCCAGATAGTCGCGCAGGACCTGGGAGCGGCTCGGGTGGCGCAGCTTGGACATGGTCTTGGACTCGATCTGGCGGATCCGCTCGCGGGTCACCCCGTAGACCTTGCCGATCTCGTCGAGGGTCTTGGGCTGGCCGTCGGTGAGGCCGAAGCGCATCGACACGACGCCAGCCTCGCGCTCCGACAAGGTGTCCAGCACCTGGTGCAGCTGCTCCTGCAGCAGCGTGAACGAGACCGCATCGGCGGGGACGACCGCCTCGGAGTCCTCGATGAGGTCACCGAACTCACTGTCCCCGTCCTCGCCGAGCGGGGTGTGCAGCGAGATGGGCTCACGGCCGTACTTCTGGACCTCGACGACCTTCTCGGGGGTCATGTCGAGCTCCTTGGCCAGCTCCTCGGGCGTGGGCTCGCGGCCGAGGTCCTGCAGCATCTGCCGCTGCACGCGAGCGAGCTTGTTGATCACCTCGACCATGTGCACCGGGATGCGGATCGTGCGTGCCTGGTCGGCCATGGCGCGGGTGATGGCCTGGCGGATCCACCAGGTGGCGTACGTCGAGAACTTGTAGCCCTTGGTGTAGTCGAACTTCTCGACGGCGCGGATGAGGCCGAGGTTGCCCTCCTGGATGAGGTCGAGGAACAGCATCCCGCGGCCGGTGTAGCGCTTGGCGAGCGACACCACGAGCCGCAGGTTCGCCTCGAGGAGGTGGTTCTTCGCCCGGC
Organism: Actinomycetes bacterium; assembly: GCA_035506535.1. Taxonomy (NCBI): domain Bacteria; kingdom Bacillati; phylum Actinomycetota; class Actinomycetes; species Actinomycetes bacterium. Next base: position 11,077 of record DATJPE010000102.1, read on the forward strand.
GGCCGTCCTCGGCGATCCACTCGAGCTCGCGGCGCAGCTGGGCGGGGATCTTGTCCCCGGAGTTGAGCTTCTCCTCGGCGAAGAGCCCGGCCTCGATCCGCTTGGCGAGCTCGACCTCCTGCTCGGCGTTGAGCAGGGGGACCTTGCCGATCTGCTTGAGGTAGTCCTTGACCGGGTCGGCGGTGGCGCCCGCGACGACGACCTGTTGCACCGGCTCGTCGGCCTCGTCGGAGTCGGAGAGCGTGAACGCCTCCTCGTCCTCCTCGTCCGGACCGGTGACGGCGCTCTCCGCGTCCTCGGCGATCATCTCGATCGCCTCCGCGGGATCGACCCGCTCGACCGCCTCCTCGAGGTCCACGGCCTCGGCCTCGACGTCCTCGTCGACGGTCTCCAGCTCCTCGGCCTCCAGCGCCTCCGGGTCCAGCGCCTCGGGATCGATCTCCTCGCCGTCCCCGACCTCCCCCGGCCCGTCGAGAGCAAGGGTGTCCAGGTCGGCGTCGAGCTCGTCGAGCGCGGCCGCCACCTCGGGGCCGGGATCGTCCGCGACCGGCGCGACGGGGGTCTTGCCGCCCTTGGCCTTGGCCGCGGGCGCCGCTTTGGCCGCCTTCACCGGCTTGTCCTCGACGTCGCCGGCCTTGGCCCGGCGGCTCGCGCGCGGCGGCGCAGCCTCGACGGTCGCGGTGGCCTTGGCGGCAGCCGACCTCCCGGACGCGGCGAGCACGCGCGCTGGGGCGCCGACCTCGGCGGCGTCGGTGGAGGTCTCCTCGGACTGGACAGGGCGAACCGACGGCACTGACGACCTCTCGACGCGGCGGATGGCGGCCCGTACGACACCCCGGCCGAGGCCACCCTGCTCGGGGGCCTCAGGACGCGGGTGGGGTTCCGGGGACGAAGCACTCAACAGTGTAATCGTCCAAGCGATTCCACGAGCGCAGCGTCCGGGCGTGTGGTCCCCACGGATCAGCCCCGGCGGGCCCCCGACCCGGCCTTCTTCTGCTCCTGCTTGTAGGCACGGACCCGGGCCAGCGACGCGCCGTCGCGTACGTCGGCCACCGAACGGAACGAGCCGTCCTCTCCGTAGCCACCGGCCGCCTCGCGCCATCCCTCCGGCCGTACCCCCAGCTGCTTGGCGAGCAGCGCGAGGAAGATCTGGGCCTTCTGCCGCCCGAACCCCGGCAGCTCCTCCAGCCGGTGCAGCAGCTCGGCCCCGTCGCTCGCGGTGGTCCACAACGACGCGGTGTCGCCGCCGTAGCCGTCGACGACGGCACGCGCCAGCGCATGCACCCGCGCGCCCATCGACCCCGGGAAGCGGTGCACCGCGGGAGGGCCGGTCATCGCGGCCACGAGCTCGGCCTCGTCCAGGGCGGCGACGGCCTTGGGGTCCAGGCGGTCCGGCGTCCCCAGCCGCTCCGCGAGCAGCCGCGGCCCGGCGAAGGCGCGCTCCATCGGGATCTGCTGGTCGAGCAGCATCCCGACGAGCAGGGCGAAGGGGTCCTTCGACAGCAGTGCGTCCGCCGCGCGGTCCTGGGCCAGGTGCAGATCGGGCACGGACGACCTCCTCAGGACCGCGGCGAGACCACGGGACGAGCGCGATCGTACGGCTCGCGGCCGACGCGGCGCCGCCCACCCCGATCCGAGCGCGCGTGAGCGATCAAGACCGGGCCGGCGCGTGCCGACAACGTCCGTGGCGCAGTCTTCCTGGGAGGTCCCATGTCCGCTGAGCTCTACGGTGCCGAGGCCGCCGGGGCGATGGCCCGGCCCGCCGTCGACGTGCTGCCCGCAGCCCCCGACCGCAAGCGCAAGGGCGAGCCCGCTCCGAGCGCTCCTGCCGCGTCCGTGGACCCGGCCGCCGCCCTCACCGAGTGGCCGGCCGTCCCCGCCGGCGAGCAGGACGGGCTGAGCGCCTGGCCGACCGCGCCCGTGCTGCAGGCGCCCCCGGTCGCGGTGGCACCCGCCGCGCCGGCGCCCGCCGACCCGGCGCCACGCAAGGTGTTCGGGATGGCGGTACGCCGTCCCCGCAAGGACTCCGCCCCCTCCGACGTGGCCCCCACCTCCGTCGCCCCGTCCCCTGACGCGCTCGCTCCAGCGGTTGCCGTCGTGCCCGCCCTCGGGGCAGCCCCGGTTGCCACCGACGACACGGCACCGGTCGCGCTCCCCGTGGACCAGCCTCAGGTGGAGGCCCCGGCGCCGTCCGCCGCCGACCTGGTCCCCGCTGCGGCGCCCACCGGCGAGGCCGTCCAGCTCGACCTGCTCACCCCGCCCGAGGCGCCCGCCGAGGACGCCGGCGAGGAGGTCCGTGCCCTGCGCGCCCTGCTCGAGGCGAGCGAGAACGCGCGCGCGGTGGCCGAGTCGCGAGCTGCGGCCGCCGAGACCCGTATGGCGCACGCCGAGAGCTACGCGGCCCAGGTCGCCGCGCACGTCGCCCAGTCGCAGTCCCGCGCCGCCCACGCCGAGTCCCAGCTCGAGGTCCTGGACCAGCAGGTCCGGGGCGCCCAGGCGCAGCTGGCCGCCCTCGAGGAGCGGGCACGGACGGCAGAGGCGGCGGCCGAGGCCCTGGAGGTGCGGGCCCGCAAGGCGGAGAACGAGGCCGACGACTGGCGGATCCGCCACCGCGAGGCTCAGCAGTCGGTGGAGGAGCTCGCCGCGAGCATCGCGTCTTCGGAGGGCCGGCTGGCCGAGCTGAGCGAGTCGCTGCGCTCGGTCACCGCCGAGCGTGACGAGCTCGTGGCGGCACTCGACGCCGTGACCATGCCGGCGGGCACCGAGGAGTGACCGACCGGAGCCCGCGGCGGGCGTCCACAGCGGACGAGCACCCCCCGCGGTCCCCAGAAGCGAGCTGAGCGCCGCCTCGGCCCGGCCCGGGCCCCCAGGCTCGGGGCATGTCCGTCATACCGGCAGAAACCGTCCTTCGGCTGTCCGGGCCGCCCGACGTGCTCGCAGCCCTGCCCTATCTGGTCGGGTTCCCGCCCACCGAGTCCGTGGTGGCGATCGGGCTCCACGGCCGGCGCAAACGCCTGCGGGTGACGCTGAGGGTCGACCTCGCCGGGGCGGAGGCCGCAGTGGCAGACGGCCTCGTCGAGGCCCCCAGCCACCCGGCCGCCTTGGCCGCTGCCCTGTCGCGCGCCGGTGCATCGCGGGTCGTCCTCGTCGTCGTCACCGACCGGGCGGAGGAGGGCCTGACCGCCGCCGACCTCGTCTCGGTCCTGGCCGGCGAGCTCGAGGCTCGACGGATCGAGGTCGAGGACGCGGTCCTCGCCCGCGGGGACCGGTGGTTCTCCTATCTGTGCCACAACCCCGCGTGCTGCCCGCCCGAGGGAACCCCGCTCCCGGGGGACGATCGGGTCGCGGCCGAGCTCGCCCTCGCCGGCGAGGCGCCGTTTCGCAGCAGGGCCGACGTGGAGGCCCTCGTCGCGCCCGAACAGGGGATCCGACGGCAGGCCGTCGAGGCGGCGGTGGACGCGCTGCTCGCCGTGGGGCCGTCCGGTCCTGACGCCGTGGACGAGCGGACGTCGCTGCGCACAGCCTTTCGCACGGTGGTGTCGGGCCGCCCGCTGGAGGCGCAGAACGCCGCCCTGTGCCTGCTGTGGCTCACCGGCAGCCACGTCCGGGACGCCTGCCTGAACCCCACCACCGGCCCCGAGGGAGAGGCGGCGCTGAGACTGTGGTGCGAGCTCGCCCGGCTGGCACCCGCCGACCTGGTGTCGGCGCCCGCCACCCTCGCGGCCTTCGTGGCGCTGTGCCGGGGCCAGGGGGCGCTCGCCAATGCCGCGCTCGACGAAGCGTTGGCCGACGACCCGGGCTACACCCTCGCGCAACTGCTGCGGCACATCGCGACGGCGGGGATCCCGCCCTCAGTGGTGCGCGGCGTGGCCGAGAGCTCGGACGCCATCCTCGCCGGGATCGACGGACGCTCCGGCGGGCAGCCCCTCGGCTGACCGGCTCCCGGCACGAGACCGGATGCCAGCGGGGAGCTCACCCGGTGTTGCGCAGACCCGACGCGATCCCGTTGACGGTGAGGAGCAGGGCGCGGCGCAGCGAGGGCTCGACCGGCTCGCCGGCCGCGGTGGCCTCGCGGACCCGGCGCAGCAGCGAGACCTGCAGGAACTGCAGGGGCAAGAGGTAGACGTCACGGACCCGCAGGGTGCGGGCCAGCTCCGGCTGCCCGCCCAGCAGCTCACGATGGCCGGTCAGGCGCAGCACCTCCTCGACGGTCCGCGCGTGCTCCTCCTCGATCACGTCGAGGAGCCCGCGCAGCGGGTCCGGAACGAGTTGCGAGACGTACTGGCGGGCCACCCCCAGGTCGGTCTTGGACAGCGTCATCTCGACGTTGGACACGAAGTTGCGGAAGAAGTGCCACTCCTGGTGCATCTCCCGCAGCGCATCGGCGTGACCGGCCCCGCGGGCGGCCGCGAGGCCGGTCCCGACCCCGAACCAGCCCGGCACGATCTGGCGCGACTGGGTCCAGCCGAAGACCCACGGGATCGCGCGCAGACCCTCGAGGCCGGCCCTCGCGTCGGGGCGTCGGGCGGGCCGTGACCCGAGGTGCAGCTCGCCGAGGACGTCCACCGGGGTGCTCGCGAAGAAGTACGCCGGCAGGTCGGGGGCGTCGACCAGCCCGCGGTACGCGCCCTGCGCCGCGCCGGACACCTGGTCCATGACCGCGTCCCACCGCAGCAGCGCCGCCGGGGACTGCCGCGGCGCCTGGTGGAGCACGGTCGACTCCAGGACCGCGGCCATGGTCAGCTCGAGGTTCTCCCGGGCCAGCGCGGGCAGCAGGTACTTGTCCGAGATCACCTCGCCCTGCTCGGTCACCTTGATCGCCCCGTCCAGCACGCCCCAGGGCTGGGCGAGGATCGCGTCGTACGTCGGCCCGCCGCCGCGGCCGACCGTGCCGCCTCGGCCGTGGAACAGCCGCAGGCGGACCCCGTGGCGAAGCGCCACGTCGCGCAGCCGGCGCTGCGCCAGGTGGATCTCCCACTGCGAGGTGGTGATGCCGGCGTCCTTGTTGGAGTCGGAGTAGCCGAGCATGACCTCCTGCACGTCGCCGCGCAGCGACACCAGCCGCCGGTAGGACGGGTCGTCCAGCAGCCGCTCGAGGATCGCGCCGGCCTCGCGCAGCTCGTCCACGGTCTCCAGCAGCGGCACGAAGCCGATGCGCGCGACCCCGGCCGGCAGGTCCACGAGGCCCGCCTCCTTGGCGAGGACCACCGCGGCGAGGACGTCGTCGGCGCCGCGCGTCATCGAGACGATCGAGGACTCGCACACGCCGGGGCCGTAGCGGTCGAGCGCGTCACGGACGGAGACGTACATCTCCCACGTCCGCATCCCCGCCGGGTCCAGCGGCGGCGGCGTGGGAGCCAGGGGGCGGGCCGAGGCCAGCTCGTTCGCCAGCAGGCGGGTGCGGTAGTCACGAGGCATGTCCTCGTAGCGCCAGCCGTGCTCGCCCAGGCGGTCCACCAGCTGTCCGACCGCCTGGTGGAGCACGGCGGCGTGCTCGCGGACGTCGAGGGTGGCGAGGACCAGGCCGACGGCGGACGCGACGCGGACGGCGTGGTCGAGGATCCCATGGGCCGCCAGCGCGCCGCGGTGCGACAGCAGCGAGTCGCGCAGGACCGACAGGTCCCCGAGCAGCTGCGCCGAGCTCGCGTAGTCGCGGCCGGGCTCGTGCGGGCGCGCCTCGCGCACCCGGACGAGGGTGTTCTGCAGCTTGCGGCGCACACACGTGAGCTTGAGCCGGTACGGCTCCTCGGCGTTGAGGCGCAGGTAGCGCGCGTCGAGGTCGGGCAATGCCGCGAGGTCGGTGGCGAGAGAGTCCAGGAGCTGCGGCGAGGCCCCGGCGATGCGCTCGCTGACGCTGAGGTCCTCGAGCAGCCGACCGAGGACGGCCTGCAGCACGCGGACGGCGTGCTCGTGCTGCAGGGCCAGCACGTCCTCGGTGACGTGGGCGTCGACGAAGGGGTTGCCGTCCCGGTCGCCGCCGATCCAGTTGCCGAACGAGAACGGCCGGGACTCCGGCGAGAGCTCCACGCCCAGGTCGGCCAGCACTCGCGCGAGCTCGTCGAGGACGTCGCCGAGCGGGCCGCGCGACAGCTCGTCGAGGTAGTAGACCGCGTTGCGGGCCTCGTCCTGCACCTCTGGGCGCTCACGGCGCAGCTCGTCGGTCTGCCAGAGCAGGTCGACGACCTCGGCGATGCGCCGCTCGACGGCCGGGGTCGCCGGCTCCTCGAGCAGGTCGGCCACGCGGCGCAGCTTGAGCAGCACCGACCGGCGGGCCGCCTCGGTGGGATGCGCGGTGAACACCGGCCGAGCCGCCAGCCGGTCGGCGGCATGCTGCAGTCCCTCGTGAGCCAGCGCACCGGACTCCAGGGCGGCGGCGATGTGCTGGCCCACCTGCGCGAGCCGGCCGCCGTCGATCTCGCGGGCGACCGACAAGGCCCGGGCCCGGTGCACCTGCTCGGTGATGTTCGCGAGGTGGAAGTACGTCGAGAACGCGCGGGACAGCCGGATCGCCGTCCCCAGGTCGACGGCCTCCAGCAGGTCGGCGGCTGACCCGGGGTCGACGCGCACGAGCCGGCGTACCTCCTCGACGGTGTCGAGCAGATCGGGGCCCTCCTGGCGGACCAGGGCCTCGCCGAGGTGGTCGCCCAGGCGACGGATGTCGGCGCGCAGGCTGTCATGCATGTCCGCGCTGGCCTCAGACCGCAGGTCCACGAGGGGTGATCCTCCCAGACCGGCGCCGCCACCCCGGACGTCGCCGCCGGGAGGGCCAGTGGCAGGGTGAGCCCCATGCGGCTCGACCACGTCTCGTACGCGACGCACGCGACCCACCTGGCCGACGAGGTCCAGCGCATCGGGTCGCGTCTGCAGCGCCCGTTCGTGGACGGCGGGATCCACCCGCGTTTCGGGACGCGCAACTTCGTGCTCCCGCTCGGCGGTCGCAACTACGTCGAGGTGGTGGCCGCGCTCGACCATCCGGCCGCCGAGCAGGCGCCCTTCGGCCAGGCCGTCCACGAGCGCGCCGAGCAGGGTGGCGGCTGGCTGGGCTGGGTCGTCGCCGTCGACGACCTCGCGCCGTTCGAGACCCGGGTGGGTCGCGCGTCCGTCGAGGGCCACCGGGTACGCCCTGACGGGCACGACCTGTGCTGGCGCCAGCTCGGCGTCAACGACCTGCGTGCGGAGCCGTACCTGCCCTTCTTCATCCATTGGGAGGGCGACCCAGACGACCACCCGGGAGCCGGCGGGGCCGACGTGCCACGGCTGCACTCGCTGTGCCTGGCCGGGGACGTCGAGCGGACCGCCGCCTGGCTTGGTGCCGACCCGGCGCATCTGCTCGACGGGATCGGCCTGGAGTGGGCCACCGACACCCAGCCCGGCCTGGTGTCGGTCACCTTCGACACCGCGTGCGGTCTGGTGACCATCGACTGAGCCGGGCCGAACCACAGGCACGATCGATCCGACATCCGACGAAGCCCTGGCCGACGAGGTCCGCGGGCCACCTGGGAGGACACCGCAATGTCGCACGAGGTCAGGGGCGTCGTCGCCCGCGCCGTCAAGCAGCCGGCCAGCCTGGAGACGATCCTCGTCCCTGACCCCGGCCCCGGCGAGGCCCTCGTGCGGGTCCAGGCCTGCGGCGTGTGCCACACCGACCTGCACTACCGCGAGGGCGGCATCAACGACGAGTTCCCCTTCCTGCTCGGCCACGAGGCCGCCGGCGTCGTCGAGGCGACCGGCCCGGACGTCACCGACGTGGTCCCAGGTGACTTCGTCGTCCTCAACTGGCGGGCCGTGTGCGGCACCTGCCGGTCCTGCCGGCGCGGGCGCCCGTGGTACTGCTTCTCGACGCACAACGCCCAGCAGAGGATGACGCTCGCGGACGGGACCCCCCTGTCCCCCGCCCTCGGCATCGGCGCGTTCGCGGAGAAGACGCTGGTGGCCGCGGGCCAGTGCACGAAAGTCGATCCCGCCGCTCGCCCCGAGGTCGCCGGGCTGCTCGGATGCGGGGTCATGGCCGGCCTCGGCGCGGCGATGAACACCGGCGGTGTCGGGCGCGGGGACACCGTGGCGGTGTTCGGCTGCGGCGGCGTGGGCGACGCGGCGATCGCGGGCGCCCGCCTCGCCGGCGCGCGCACCATCGTCGCGGTCGACGTCGACGACCGGAAGCTGGGGTGGGCCAAGGAGTTCGGTGCCACGCACACGGTCAACGCCCGCGCCGAGGACCCGGTCGCCGCCGTCAAGGCGGCCACCGACGGCTTCGGTGCCGACGTGACCATCGACGCCGTCGGCCACCCGGAGGTCTTCCAGCAGGCCTACGACGCCCGCGACCTGGCCGGGACAACGGTACTGGTGGGCGTCCCGAACCCGACGATGACGTGGACCACCCCTCTGATCGACATCTTCGGGCGCGGGGGCGCGATCAAGTCCTCCTGGTACGGCGACTGCCTGCCCAGCCGCGACTTCCCGATGCTCGTCGACCTGCACCTGCAGGGCCGGCTGCCGCTGGAGCGCTTCGTGAGCGAGACGATCGCCCTGGACGGCGTGGAGGAGGCCTTCCACAAGATGGAGCGCGGCGAGGTGCTGCGCTCGGTGGTTCTGTTCTGACCTGACGACCGGCCGGGACCGCGCGGAAGGGACTCGAGAATGGCCGAGCCTCGCCGCCTGCTGGTCGTCGTCGCGCACCCCGACGACGAGACCTTCGGCACCGGCTCGATCATCGCGCACCACGCCCGCCAGGGGATCGAGGTCACGGTCTGCTGCGCGACCCGCGGGGAGGCCGGTGAGGCGCCGGACTGGCTCCCGGGGGAGGCGGACCTGGGCGAGGTGCGGGAGGGTGAGCTGCGCCGGGCGGCGGCGACGCTCGGCGCTGCCGACGTGGTCGTGCTGGGCTTCGGCGACTCCGGCATGACCGGGCCAGCCGCCGACACCACGCTGGCGGGAGCCCCCTTCGACTCGGTGGTCGCGGCAGTGCGGGACGTGGTGGACCGGGTCGACCCCGGCGTGGTGGTCACGTTGGATCCGGTGGACACCGACGGGCATCGCGACCACGCCCGGATCGGCCAGGCGAGCATCGAGGCGTGCGCCGGCCGGGCGGGGATCGCGGTCTACGCATGGACGGTCGCCCGCCCGGTGCTCGCCCGATGGTTCGAGGAGCTCGAACTGCTCCGCCCGGAGACCGAGCACCTCGACCTCGACCGGGAGGGCTTCGGCCGACCCGAGCAGGACATCACGACCGTCGTGGACACCTCCGACGTGCTCGACGTACGCCTGCGGGCCAGTGCGCAGCACCGCAGCCAGACCCCACCGTTCGACGGGATGTCCGAGGACCTCCGGACGCTGTTCCTGACCCGCGACACCCTCGTGCGGATCTGGCCGCCGTGGAGCGGAGGTCAGGTCGAGGATCGGCTCAGCTGGCCGTGACGCCTGCCCGCTTCACTCCGAACGCTCGGCTCCCGTCGGTTCGACGGTGTCGTGCAGGTGCTGGCGTACCCCGCGGTCGGGACGGGCGATGAAGAAGTACAGCGCCCCGACGACCGCGATGACGAACATGACGCTCAACGTGATCCAGTCGAGGTTGAAGTAGCCGCGTGGACTGGACAGCCCGGACGGGATCACGACGTTGAGCAGCATGAGGGCGAGATAGACCGCCGCGATGACGCACACCGTCCAGCCCCACCGGCCGAGCCGGAAGGAGCCCTCCGGTATCCATCCCCTCGCCCTGGCGACGATCGCCGCTATCACCGTCATCAGGAACGACAGATAGATGCCGCTGACGCCGAAGGACACCAGCGCCACCAACGCGTTGACGTTCGCCGGATAGGTGATGAAGCCGAACTTGACGTTGTGGTTCGGCGAGGCGAACACGAGCAGGATGAACAGGACGGTCACGAACGCGCCGGCGACGAGCGCGTTGACCGGGGTCCGGAAGCGCTGGTTCACCTTGGCGATCCAGCCGGCCGCCGGCAGGGCGCCGTCACGGGCGTAGGAGAACGCCAGCCGGCTCCCCGCTCCCTGGACCGAGGTCCCACAGGAGAAGAACGCGAAGATGATGACCAGCAGCAGGACGTCCTGCAGCCAGCTGGGCAGCTGTCCGAGGATGAAGGGGATACCCCCGGCGGCGACGGTCTTCTTCACCGGGTCGGCTCCCCCGGGCATGGCGAGCAGGAGCGCCGCGGTGAGGATGAACGACGCGACGCCACCCCAGATCAGGGCCCACCGCATCGCCTTCGGGACCTGGCGACCCGCGTCCTTGGTCTCCTCGGAGATGTCCCCGGCGGACTCGAAGCCGTAGAAGATGTAGACGGGCGCCAGGATGGCGATGAGGGCCGCGGCCAGCCAGCTGCCGTTGAAGTTCAGGCTCAGCGGGTTGCTCGCCACGTGCTGCACGTTCTGGGTCGAGAACAGGAACCCCGCTCCGTGGTGGAAGCCGTTGATGGCCAGGATCAGCGCGATGCCGAGCGTCCCCACGATCTCGACGTACACCCCGAACTGCGCGACCCGGCCCATGACGCGCGCTCCGGTGATGTTGAGCACCGTCTGGATGAGCAGTAGACCGATCGTGATCAGCAGGATGGTGACGTGGTTTGTCGGGTCCCAGCTCCACCCGAACCAGTTGTGCGCCAGCGAGGTCACGTAGCCGACCACGCCGGTGTCCACCGACGCCACCGTGATGAGCAGGGCGATGCCGTAGAACCAGCCGACGAACCAGCCGTAGCCGGGACCGACCGAGAACTTGCTGTACTGGTAGAGCGCGCCCGCCACCGGGTAGTGGCTGGCGAGCTCGCCGAAGACCAGGGCCACGAAGAGCATCCCGATGACCGGGATCCAGGTGAGCCACACGTAGGCCGGACCGCCGGTCCCCACGCCCAGCACGAACAGGGAGTAGATGCCGACCATCGGCGACAGGTAGGTGAAGGCCACCGAGAAGTTGGCGAACAGCCCGAGGACCCGCTTGAGCTGGGGCTGGTAGCCCAGGCTGGCCAGGCGCTCGTCGTCGGACATCGTCGACGGCATCGTGGACTCGGCCATGGCGTCCTCCCGAGCGCGCTCCGTTGCGCCGATGACGTCTTGTACCACCGTGAGCGCCCTTGGTGAAAGAGCGACACGCCTGCCCCGGCCGAGGGCCGGCGAGGGCGCCCAGGGCGAGCTCAGGAGGACGAGCTGCGGCGCCAGAGGTCGATGCCACCGTCGACGGCGTACCGGTCGATCTCCTCCAGCTCCTCGGCACTGAACGCGGGTCCGTCCAGGGCCCCGAGGCTGTCGTCGAGCTGGGCGACGCTGCTGGCGCCCACCAGGGTGGAGGTCACACGCGGGTCGCGCAGGGTCCAGGCGAGCGCCATCTGCGCCAGGGACTGGCCCCGGCGCCGGGCCATCTCGTCGAGGGCGCGCACGTGGGTCATGTTCTGATCGGTCAGCAGGTCGGTCGACAAGGACGTGCCCCGCGCCGCCCGGGAGTCCGGCGGCACCCCGTTGAGGTAGCGGTCGGTGAGCATGCCCTGCGCGAGCGGCGAGAAGGTGATGCAGCCGGCACCGACCTGCTCGAGGGCGTCGAGGAGCCCGCCCTCGATCCACCGATTGAGCAAGGAGTACGACGGCTGGTGGATGAGCAACGGGGTCCCCATGGCGCCCAGGATCCGCGCGGCCTCGAGCGTGCGCTCGGCCGAGTACGACGAGATGCCCACATAGAGCGCCTTGCCCTGCTGCACCGCCGAGTGCAGGGCTCCCATCGTCTCCTCGAGCGGGGTGTCCGGATCGACGCGGTGGCTGTAGAAGATGTCGACGTAGTCCACGCCCATCCTCCGCAGCGACTGGTCGAGCGAGGCGAGCAGGTACTTGCGCGACCCCCACTCCCCGTAGGGGCCGGGCCACATGTCGTAGCCCGCCTTCGTCGACAGCACGAGCTCGTCGCGGTACGGCGTGAAGTCGGCTCGGAAGTGCTCGCCGAAGTTGCGCTCCGCCGCGCCGTACGGCGGCCCGTAGTTGTTCGCCAGGTCGAAGTGCGTGACCCCTCGGTCGAACGCGCGGCGCAGGATCGCGCGCTGGTCCTCCAGCGGCTTGTCGTCGCCGAAGTTGTGCCACAGCCCCAGCGAGATCGCCGGCAGCTGCAACCCCCACCGCCCGCACCGGCGGTAGGTCATCGTGTCGTAGCGGGTCTCCGAGGGGACGTAGGGCGGTGGGATCACGCTCAGCGGGCCTCGACCGGGACGTAGTCGCGTGCAGGCTCACCGACGTAGACCTGGCGCGGGCGGCCGATCTTGGTGCTCGGGTCCTCGATCATCTCCCGCCACTGGGCGATCCAGCCCGGGAGGCGGCCCAGCGCGAACAGGACGGTGAACATCTTGAGCGGGAAGCCCATCGCCTTGTAGATGAGGCCGGTGTAGAAGTCCACGTTCGGATAGAGCTTGCGGGAGATGAAGTACTCGTCGTGGAGTGCGACCTCCTCGAGCCGCAGCGCGATGTGGAGGAGCGGGTCGTCGATGCCGCGGGCGGCGAGCACCTCGTGGGCAGCCTGCTTGATGATCGTCGCGCGCGGGTCGTAGTTGCGATAGACGGGGTGCCCGAACCCCATGAGGAGCACTCCTGGCTCCTTGTCCTTCACGCGCTTCACGAAGGCCGACACGTCACCGCCCTGCGCCTGGATGGAGTACAGCATCTCCATCACCGCCTGGTTCGCCCCGCCGTGCAGCGGCCCGAAGAGGGCGTTCACTCCCGCCGACACCGACGCGAACAGGTTCGCGTGGCTGGACCCGACCAGGCGCACGGTCGACGTGGAGCAGTTCTGCTCGTGGTCGGCGTGGAGCACGAAGAGCATGTCGAGCGTCCTGGCCACGAGGGGGTCGACGACGAACTCCTCCGCGGGAACGCCGAAGGTCAGGCGGAGGAAGTTCTCGACGTAGCCGAGGGAGTTGTCGGGGTACAGGAACGGCTGCCCGATGGCCTTCTTGTAGGCGTACGCGGCGATCGTGGGCACCTTGGCGAGCAGACGGACCGTCGAGATCTCGACCTGCTCGCGGTCGAAGGGGTCGAGGCTGTCCTGGTAGAACGCCGACAGCGCGCTCACCGCGGAGGACAGCACCGCCATCGGGTGGGCGTCGCGGGGGAATCCGTCGAAGAACCACTTGAGGTCCTCGTGCAGCAGAGTGTGCCGGCCGACCTGGGTCTCGAAGTCCGAGAGCTGGGAGGCCGAGGGCAGCGAGCCGTAGATGAGCAGGTACGCCACCTCGATGAACGACGCCTTGCCCGCGAGCTGCTCGATCGGGTAGCCGCGATAGCGCAGGATCCCCGCGTCGCCGTCGATGTAGGTGATCGCCGACGCGCACGAGGCGGTGTTCTTGAACCCGGAGTCCAGCGTGACGTGACCGGTGGTCGTGAGCAGCTTGCCGATGTCCAGCCCGGGCGGGCCCTCGGTGGCCGCGACGACGTCGAGGGGCAGGTGACCCTCCGGGTAGCTGAGGCTGAAGTCGGACATGAAGGCCCTCCTGCGTCTGGTCACGGGGATCCGCCCGTCGTGGCCCATCCTGTCAGGCCCGCTCGGCCCGGGGGCGCTCGGGCTACTGCCCAGTAGTCTCGGGGCGGTCGCTCTTCCGGCCCCTCCTGGCGAGCGCGGGAGGCGGCTGGTAGGCAGGGGGCGTGGAGGGCGACGGCAACGGCTGGGTGTCCTGCGCGCTGGGTCACCGGCACTGGGGGTTGCACGGCGCCGCCGGCCTGCTGCTGTACGCCGTCGACGACCGTGGCACCCCTCAGGTGCTCATGCAGCACCGCGCGGCCTGGACCAACGAGGGCGACACGTGGGGCGTGCCCGGCGGAGCCAGGGACAGCCACGAGGACGCGCCGGCCGCGGCTCTGCGCGAGGCCGCGGAGGAGGCGGGCATCCCCTCCTCGGGAGTCCGGGTGCGCGAGGTCAGCCGTGACGAGCACGGCGGGTGGGCGTACGAGACGGTGCTCGCCGACACGCCCGTGCCCCTGCCGACGGTGGCCAACCAGGAGAGCGAGGCGCTCGCCTGGGTGCCGATGGCCGAGGTGGAGGGGCTTCGGCTGCACCCGGGTTTCGCCGGGACGTGGTCACGCCATCGGGCGGAGCCGCTGGCCCTGGTCGTCGACGCGGCCAACGTGGTCGGGTCCCGCCCGGACGGGTGGTGGCGCGACCGGGAGGGGGCGGCCCGGCGGCTGCGGGAGTCGCTGGAGCCGTGGCGGGCGCGGCTGGTCCGCGACCCCGACGGCGCCCTGCGAGTCGTGGCCTCGGTGCTGCTCGTGGTGGAGGGGCGGGCTCGTCCCGTCTCCGAGGACCCGGGCTGGGTGGACGTCGTCGCGGCGCCGGGCACCGGGGACGACGCCATCGTCGACGCGACCGAGGGGCAGCCCAGCGGGCGGGTGCTGCTCGTGACCGCCGACCGCGGCCTGCGCGCGCGCGTCGGCACGGCCGTCACGGGGCCGACGTGGCTGCTCGACCGACTGCCCACCCCGTGACCCCTCGGCCGACGGCGCCGCCCGTGAAGGTGCTGCGCGCGCTCGCTCTCGCCGGACCGGTGCTCTTCACCCTGGACTGGATCCTGCTCGGCTGGTCCCATCCCGGCTACCACTTCCGCCGCGAGACGATCAGCGCCCTGTCGGCGCACAACGCGACCGGATGGCCCACCATGGCGGCCGGTCAGGTGGTCCTCGCCGCGAGCTTCGTCGCGGTGGCCGTGGCCGGTCTGCGTGCTCTTGGCCGACGCGGGGCCCCCACCGCAGCGCTGCTGGTCCTGGCGGCACTGGGGACGATCCAGGCCACCGTGTTCCGCACCATCTGCACGACCACGAACGCCGCCTGGTGCACGCCGCTGCCGGGCACGGCGTACCCGCACCAGCAGTGGGCCCACGGCATCGGCACCGGTATCGCCTTCGCCAGCCTGCTTCTGGCGTGCCTCGCGTGCGCTGTGGCCACCTGGGGGGTCGACGGGCTGCGTGACCTCGCCGTGGTCTGCCTCGTCGCGCTGGGCATCGCCCTGCCGTCGGTGGTCTGGTTCCTGCGCAACGTCGACACGACCTGGCACGGTCTGTCGGAGAAGCTGTTCCTGACCTCGCTGGCGTCGTTCGTGGCCTTCGCAGGGTGGCGGCTGACCTCGATCCCCGCCGGCCGTGAGCCTCAGGAGGAGACGTAGCGCTCGATCGGCCACATCGTGGCGCCGTTGGGTCCGCGCACACTGAGCACGCTCCCGTCGGGGGCGAAGGTGTAGCGCAGGGGTTCGCCCACCGAGCCGTACCCGGGGCCGGTGGTGATCCGCAGGGTGACGTCGTCCTCGACGGCGAGCTCGAAGCAGCCCTCGGTCGGGTCCGACGCCGTCGGGTCGAGCATGAGCAGGGCCCCGTCGAGGCAGACCACGTCGGTGACCCCCCAGAGGTCGGCGAACCGACCGGCGAACCGCGACCGGTCGGTCTCCGGAGCGCCGGTCTGGCGCGCCGCGAGGTCGATCAGCTTCACGACGCCGAACGCCAGCTCCTCGGCGGGGCCGTCGACCGCGCTGGTGAGCACCGAGACGGCCAGGCGGTCGTCGGGGTCGAGCAGCGAGCGGGTGATCTGGCCGGGGAAGCCGCCACCGTGCCCGACCATGCGTCGCTCACCGACCTGGTCGACGCCGAACCCGAGGCCGTACCAGCTCGTGGGGAGCCCCTCGACCTGCCACCACGCATGTTGGAGGAGACGCTTGGAGGCGTCGCTCACCAGCCGCTCGTCCCCGGGGCAGTGCGCCTCGAGGTAGCGGCACAGGTCCTCGGCCGTGCTGTAGAAGCCGGTGGCGGCGGCCATCGCGCGCGTGTCCACCGGGTCGATCGGGCGGCGCTGAGGTCCGGTCGCGAGCGTGCCGTAGCCGGTGACGTACTCCCCCGAGCGCGCCGGGTCGAGCTCGGGCCCGGTCCGGCTCAGGCCGAGCCGGGCGACGATCTCCGTGCTGACGTAGTCGTGGTAGCTGCGTCCGGTGACCGCCTCGATGACCTCACCGAGCAGCGAGTAGGTGATGTTGGAGTACTTGAACCGCTCGTTGCGGGGACGGATCGCCGCCCGGGTCGACGCGATCTCGTGCAGGGTCTCCCGGTCGGGGAACGGCCGCATGAGCTGCCAGTGGTCCGCGTCCTCGCCGTCGCGGATCACCCCGCCGGAATGGCTGAGCATCTCGCGGATCGTGACGTCGCCGACCGGCGGCTCGAGCCAGTCGAGGTGCCGGCTCACCGGGTCGTCGAGGCGCAGCGCCCCGGCCTCCACCAGCTGCAGGACGGCGGTGGCCGTGAAGGTCTTGGAGTGGGAGGCGACGCGGAACAGGTGCTCGGGCGTCAGCGGTACGTCGTTCTCGACGTCGGCGTGCCCGTGCGCCGAGGAGTGCACGAGCTCACCATCGTGGCGCACCGCGGCCTGCACGCCGGGGATGCGCAGGTAGGTCTGGCGGTAGGCGAGCCAGGAGCCGGCGTACGCCGTCGCGTCGCGGACGGCCTGGGGTCGCAGCTGGGGAGCGGGCACGCCCATGTCTAGCGTGCGCGGCGCCCGCTCGGCCAGACCTCGCCTAACCTCGGTGGCATGTGCCGAAACATCACCGAGCTGCGTGGTCTGGAGCCTCCCGCGACCGCCGAGGAGGTCGAGGCCGCGGCGAGGCAGTACGTCCGCAAGGTCAGCGGCCTGACCCGGCCGAACCCGGCCGTCCAGGACGCGTTCGACGCGGCCGTCGCGGCAGTGGCCGCCGCCACGACCGACCTGCTCGACCGGCTGCCGGCCCGCCGGCAGCCACCGGCGACGGTGCCGCCGCTGCGCCGCCCGGAGGTCCGGGCCCGCATGGAGGCGCGAGCCGGGAGCTGACGACGCCTCAGCCGCGCAGGCCGTACCAGGGCTCGCGCGCCAGCTCGACCTCGAGGATCTCGCGATCCTCGGCGTCCGCGAGTGCGGCGGTGAGCTCGACCGCGCGAGCGCGGTGCTCGGACCCGCCCTGTGGGTCGCCGGTGGCCGCGAGCGCGCGGGCGAGCGCCTCGTGAGCGAACGGCGGGTCCCACTCCTCCATCTGTCCTGGCTCGGCCTCGACGATCTCAAGGCATCGGCGGGCGTGGTGCAGTGACAGCTCGGGCAGGCCGACCGCGAGAGCGGCCCGCGCCACGAGGTGCTCGCCCCGGGCCTGGTTGGCGGCATTGCCGACCTCCATCCAGTGCCGCAGCGACGCGTAGGCGCCGGACAGCGCCCGGTCGCGCTGCTCGCGCGGGCTCTCCGGCGAGAGCCCCGCGTCGATGAGGGTCCAGACCTCGTTGTTGAACTGCATGCCGAAGCGCCGATGGAGAGCGGCGTCGTCGGGCGCCTCGCTCGCGCCAGGAGTGTCCGCGGCCACGGCGTCGCTCACCAGTCCTGGTCCGTCGGGCGGATCAGGACCTCGTTCACCGCGACGTGGTCGGGCGCGGTGACGGCGTAGAGGATGGCGTGCGCGATGTCCTCGGCCTGCAGCTGGCGGATGCTCGCGGCCCGGGCCCGGATGCCCTCCTTCGCCGCCGGTTGCGTGACGTGCTCGCGCAGCTCGGTGTCCACCATGCCCGGCTCGATGAGCACGACGCGTACGCCCTGCTTGGTGACCTCCTGGCGAAGCGCCTCGCTGAAGGCGTTGACCGCCCACTTCGAGGCGCTGTAGGCGCCGTTGCCGGTCCGCGCGATACGCCCGGCGACCGACGAGAGCTGGATCAGCGATCCCCGGCTCTCCAGCAGGTGCGGCAGTGCCGCGTGGGTGACGTACATGAGCCCGAGGACGTTGGTGTTGACCATCCGGCGCCAGTCCTCGGTGTCCGCGCCGACGATCTGGCCCAGCAGCATGACGCCGGCGTTGTTCACGACCACGTCGAGACGGCCGAAGGTCTCGACGGTGTCGGCGACGGCGGCGCGTACGGCGTCCTCGTCGGTGACGTCCAGCTCGAGCGCCAGCGCCTTCACCCCACGCCCGGCGAGGTCGGCCTCGAGCTCGGCGAGCCGGTCGACGCGGCGCGCCGCCACGGCCACGGACGCGCCCGCCTCGGCCAGCGCGACCGCGGTGGCCCGGCCGATCCCCGAGGACGCGCCGGTGACGAACGCGACCTTGCCCTCCAACGGACCTGGCATGGCGAACCTCCTCGGCCCCGAGCATAGGCAGCGGGCCTGTCAGCCCGGGAGGACCCGGCGCCAGGTCCCGGCGCGAGCGGGCACGCGGGAGAAGTCGTAGCGGGTGCCGTCCGCCCCGAGCGCGAGCAGGGTCACCGAGGAGGAGCCGTACGTCCTCCCGTCGAACTCGCGGCGCACCAGCAGATCGCCGTCGGCAGCGCTCGGCTCACCCTCCAGGGCCGCCGTCCAGGCGCCCCATGCCTCGCTCGTGGTGCCCCGCAGGAGCGAGCCCTCGTCGGGCGAGGGCGTTGCCGCGAGCAGCGCGCGGCCCGTCCGGACCACCGGTGAGTCGACGTCGACCCCGGCGTTGACGAGCACGTGGTCGCCCGCCGGCAGGCCTCGGTGGGTGAGCGCGTCGCCGTCCCAGCTCCAGACCTCGGCGTCGGCGAGACCCACGCGCAGCAGGTGGAAGGAGTCGTAGGCGGAAACGTCGGACGGCACGCCACGGCCGGACAGCAGGTCGACCACGAGGCCGCCTCGCGACGGCCGGTCCTCGCGCTCGGGCAGCCGCGGGCCGTTGAGCAGGCCCGCCGCGACCGGTGTCTCCCGGGACACGGCCAGCCAGGTCCCTCCCGCGACGCGATCCCGACCGCCCACCAGCCCCGGCCAGTACGGCCCCGGCGGGTCCCACGGCCGGCCGAGGAACTCGTCGCGTACGGCGGCCAGCAGGACCGGCCACGCCGCCCGGGGGTCGAAGCGGAGCAGCACGGTGCACACGGCAGGACAGGCTAGGCGCGATGATGGCCGCACCGACGACGGGAGGCTGGGGTGAGCGAGGAGGTCAGGGTCGCGCTGTTCGGTTATGGGCTGGCCGGCCGGTACTTCCACGCGCCGCTGATCCGGCTCGTGGACGGCCTACGCGTCACCACGGTGGTCACCCGCGACGCCGGTCGGTCCGCCGCGGCGCGCGAGGACGACCCGGACGTCGCCGTCGTGGCCGACCCCGGCGCCGTGTGGGCCCGCGCCGGCGAGCACGACCTCGTCGTCGTCGCGTCGGCGAACCGCACACACGTCACCCTCGCCCGAGCCGCCCTGGCGGCCGGCCTGCCGGTGGTCGTCGACAAGCCGCTGTGCCGCACGCCTGAGGAGGCCGCTGCCCTGCAGCGCGAGGCGGCCGGACGCCTGACGGTGTTCCAGAACCGGCGCTGGGACGGCGACTTCCTCGCGCTGCGCGCGGCGGTGGAGGCCGGCCGGATCGGCACCGTGCACCGCTTCGAGTCGCGCTTCGAGCGCTGGCGGGTGGAGCCCAAGGGGTACTGGCGGGAGTCCGGTGACCCCGAGGACCTGGGGGGCCTGCTCTACGACCTGGGCAGCCACCTCGCCGACCAGGCCCTGCTCCTGCTCGGGCCGGTCGCCGAGGTCCGTGCGGAGGTGCGCCGTGTCCGGCCGTGGGCCGCGGTGGACGACGACGCCTTCGTCGCGCTGCGCCATGAGTCGGGAGCCGTCTCGCACCTGTGGATGTCCTCGGTGGCCGCCGAGCAGGGACCGCGCTTCCGGGTCCTCGGCACCGCGGGCGCCTGGGTCAGCGAGGGGCTGGACGGCCAGGAGGACGCGCTGCGCGCGGGGCGAAGCCCGTACGACGTACCGCCCCGGCACGCCCGCCTGCTCGCCGCCGCCGACGGCGACGACCTCGCCGAGTCCTCGGTCGACGTGACCGGCGGCGACTGGCCGGCGTTCTATCGCGGGGTGCCGGCCTGGGTGCGCGGCGAGGCGCCGGCCCCGGTGGCCCTGGACGACGTCGTGGCGACGCTTCGGATCCTGCGCAGCGCGGCTGAGCAGGCCGGATGAGGCTGGTCTTCTCCGCGCTCGCGGCGGCGGCCCTGCTCGGTCTCCTCGCCTCGCCGGCCGACGCCGTGACGACCGCGGCCGCCCGTACGCCGACCGCGCACGCCGTCATCCGCAAGGTCGGGCCCACCGAGTGGTCACTCATCCGCCGGACGGGGACGTGGCGGCCCGGCTGCCCGGGAAGGCGTACCACGTTTCGGCGCGTCGAGGTCGACTACCACGGCTTCGACGGGAAGGTGCATCGCGGCGCGCTGGTCGTCAACCGTGACGTGGCGGTGTCGGTCGCGCGGATCATGACCCGGCTCTTCGACGACGGCTTCCCGATCCACCGGATGCAGCCGATCGAGACCTACGGCGGCGACGACGACGCGAGCATGCGGGCGGACAACACCTCGGCGATGAACTGCCGGAAGCCGGCTCAGGCCAACGCGCCCGCCAGGGACTCCCCCCACGCCAACGGACGGGCGATCGACATCAACCCCTGGGAGAATCCCTGGGTGGACCCCCGCTGCGGCTGCTTCCGTCCGGACCGGAAGTACGGGCACCTGCGGCACGGCCGGGGGGTCGTCACGGCCACCGTGGTGGACGTGTTCTCGGCACGGGGCTGGATCTGGCGAGGTCGGGGCAGCAGCCCCGATCTCCAGCACTTCGACACCGGCTACCCTTCGCGGCCACCGCGACACTGACGTCGAGCGGTCTCGAGGACGAGCGGAGGAGCGGGATGCACTACCGGCGGCTGGGGCACTCGGGACTGACCGTGTCGGTCGTCGGGCTGGGCTGCAACAACCTCGGCGGCCGCCTGGACCGGGCGGCGACGGCCGGCGTCGTGGGCGCGGCGCTGGACTGCGGCATCACGCTGTTCGACACCGCCGACATCTACGGGGTCCCGCACGGCGCCTCGGAGGAGGAGCTCGGCAAGGCGCTGCGGGCCCACCGCGACGAGGTCGTCCTCGCCACGAAGTTCGGCATGGACATGGAGGGCGCGAACGGCCCCGACTTCGGGGCGAGGGGGGCGCGGCGGTACGTGCTGCGCGCCGTGGAGGCGTCGTTGCGGAGGCTGCGTACGGACCACGTCGACCTCCTGCAGATGCACGAGCCGGACCCGGCGACCCCGATCGAGGAGACCCTCGGCGCGCTCGACGACCTGGTCCACGACGGCAAGGTCCGCTACGTCGGGAGCTCGAACTTCGCCGCCTGGCAGGTGGTCGAGGCCGAGTGGGTCTCGCGGGTCGACGGGGTGACGCGCTTCGTCAGCGCCCAGAACCGCTACTCGCTGCTCGAGCGCGGCATCGAGGCGGAGCTCGTACCGGCCTGCGAGGAGTACGGCATCGGGATCATCCCCTTCTATCCGCTGGAGAGCGGCCTGCTGTCCGGCAAGTACCGGCGTGGCGAGGAGCCGCCCCAGGGCAGCCGGCTGGCAAGGGACCGCTTCGTGGGTCGGCTGGCCGAGGCGCCCTGGGACGTCATCGAGGCGCTGCAGGACTTCGCGGACAAGCGCGGCCTCGGCCTGATCGACGTCGCGATCGGCGGGCTCGTGGCCCAGCCCGGGGTCGCCTCCGCGATCGTCGGGGCGATGACCCCCGAGCAGGTGCGGGCCAACGCCCGGGCGGCCGAGTGGGAGCCCGACCCCAGCGACCTCGCGACCCTGGACGAGCTCACGACCCGGACCTAGTTCCGCCCGCTCTCGAGGTGTCAGACGTTTCCGCGTGGGGACGCCCGAAACGCCTGACACCTCGCCAGGACCGCGTCACTGCAGGGTGAAGGCGACCGTCACGGTGACCGTCACGTCCTGGGAACCGGTCGCAATGGGCAGCGACGTCGCCGACGCCGCGGCCGAGGCGGCGGGGAACGTGCCGTCGTAGACCGGCCGGGGCTCGGAGCCCACCGTCTCCGTGATGGTCACGACCGGGCCGAGGCTGCGACCGGCCAGGTGGGCGTACTGGTCCGCCTTCGTCTTCGCCGCGTCGAAGGCGTTGGTCCGCGCCGCGGTGACCAGCGAGCTGTCGTCGCCGAGGTCGAGGGAGACGTCGTCGAGGGACACGGCGGAGCCGCCGGCCTTCACCGCGGCACCGATCGTGTCGCTGGCCTTGGCGATGGAGCGCAGCACCGCGGTGACGCTCTCGCTCATCACATAGCGGCGCACCAGCGGCCCGTGGGCGACGAGACGGACCTGCTCGGAGTACAGCGAGACGTCGCTGGTCTGCAGGTCCTTGGCGGCGACACCGTGGGCACGCAGGGACGCCTGCACCTTGGCCATGTCGGTGTTCGCTCCGTCGACGGCCCCTCCGACCGAAGCGGCCGTGACCTGGACCGAGAACGACGTGCGCAACGTGTCGGGTGTGCCGGTGGCCGTGCCCGTGGCGCTGACCGTCACGAGGTCGGAACGGTCGGAGGCGGACGGGGTCGCGAGAGCGGCAGGGCCGGTGGCGTACGCCGTCCCGGAGGTGCGCGACGTGCCGAGCACGTACGCGACGACGAGCGCGATGACGAGGGCCGCGCCGAGCAGGACCCGGCGGCCGGTGCGAGTGAGCGTCATGCCGCTCGGACGCCGCCGACCGGGGCACGGTTCCCTCAGACGTCCTCGACGAGCGCCTCGAACGCCTCCAGCGCCTCGACGAGCTTCGCGCGGGCCTCGGGCTCGAGGCGGTCGAAGCGCTCCAGCAGGGCCGAGGCACGCATCCGCCGGACCTGGTCGACCAGCCGGCGACCGTCCTCGGTGGCCTCGGCGAAGGACGAGCGCCGGTCCGCCGGGTCGACGCTGCGACTGATGAGGCCGCCCTCCTCAAGGCCGGCGACGATCCGCGACAGCGTCGCCGGGGTCACGCCCTCCCGCGCCGCGAGGTCGCCGAGCCGGATGGGCCCGACGTCGACGACGGTGGCCAGGGCCGACATCGTGCCGGGCCCGACCGGAGCCACGACGGCCCGACGGCTCCACCGAACCAGACGGCTGACCGCCTGGTAGAGCCGCTCAGCGGCGGCGACCTCGGCGGCGGGGCGAGCCTGCTCGCTCGTCGGCGTCACCGCGCCACCTCCTCGTGGACGTAGCGGTCGCCGGCGAACGCCGACGCCACCGCTCCGATGACCATCATGGCGGCTGCGACGCCGAAGACGACGACCAGTCCGTCATGGAACGGGCCGGCGATGAGGTGCGGGAAGTACTCCGTGCCCGTGAGCGTGGCGCGCTGCGCGTCGCTGACCCGGTCCAGCGCTCCCGACGGGCCGAGCAGGGTGCCGAGCGGGTTGTAGCCGAGGAACGTGGCGAACAGGCTGCCGACCGGCGGCAGGTGGCCGACCTGCTCCGCGGTCGCGGCGTCGATGCCCTGCGCGCGCAGCCCGTCGGTCAGCGCCGTCGGCAACGACGACGCGATCCCGATCACCATCAGCGAGAAGAACAGCCCGATCGAGACCGCCGAGCCGCTGTTGAAGAAGGTGCCCCGCATGCCGGCGGCGGACCCGCGCTGGGCGGCCGGCACGCTGTTCATCACCGTCGTCGCGTTCGGCGAGGAGAACAGGCCCGAGCCGACGCCGCACAGCGCCACCAGGAACGCGAACACCGGATAGCTGAAGTCGGTCGGGATCAGCACCAGGCCGACGAACGAGGCCGCCACGACCAGCAGCCCGCCCACCGTGAACGGCCGCGCGCCCACCCGGTCGGAGAGCCATCCCGAGACCGGCCCGGCGACGAGGAAGCCGACGGTGAGCGGCAGGAGGTAGATGCCCGCCCACAGGGGCGTCCTTGCGTAGTCGTAGCCGTGCAGCGGCAGCCAGATGCCTTGCAGCCAGATGATGAGCATGAACTGCAGCCCGCCGCGGCCCGTCGCGGCCAGGAAGCCGGCGAGGTTGCCGAGGCTGAACGCGCGGATGCGGAACAGGTCCATGTGGAACATCGGGTCGGCCACCCGCGTCTCGACGACGCAGAACGCGACAAGCAGGGCGGCGCCGCCGAGCAGCCCGGCGAGCACCCAGGGGTTGGTCCACCCCATCGGGTGCCCGCCGTAGGGCTGGATGCCGTACGTCAGCGCGGAGAGGAACACCCCCAGTCCCACCGCGAAGAGCACGTTGCCGGGTACGTCGAGGCGGCCGGGACGGCGTACCCCGTTGTCGTGCAGGGAGTAGTAGGACCAGATGGTGCCCACCACGCCCACCGGGACGCTGACCCAGAACACCGCCCGCCAGTCCCAGGCCGCGAGCACCCCGCCGACGACCAGTCCGAGGAAGGACCCGGCGATGGCCGCCACCTGGTTGACGCCCATGGCCAGCCCGCGCTGGTCGGCGGGGAAGGCGTCGGTGAGGATCGCCGTCGAGTTAGCGAACAGCATCGCCGCACCCACCGCCTGCACGACCCGCCACAGGATCAGCCACATCGCGCCCGACCCGGCGTGCCACGGGTCGAAGGACAGCGCGATCGAGGCCAGGGCGAAGACGACGAAGCCGAGGTTGTACGTGCGCACGCGCCCGTACAGGTCCCCGAGGCGGCCGAAGGAGACGACGAGGACCGCGCTCACCAGCAGGAAGCCCATGATCATCCAGAGCAGGTACCCGACGTTGCCAGGCGCCAGCGGGTCCAGGCCGATGCCCCGGAAGATGGCGGGGAGGCTGATCAGCACGATCGAGGAGTTGATCGTGACGATGAGCATGCCGAGGGTGGTGTTCGACAGCGCCACCCACTTGTAGTGCGGGTGCGAGGAGTCGAAGAGCCCGATCTCGCGCTCGCTCTCCTCCGGCTGGGGGGCGAGGATCTCGGTCTCGGTCACCGGCACAGGATGCCGCAGATAGTTGTTCTACGCAAACGAACTACGGGCGAGGCGCACATCCGGCGAGACGGACCGCCGGCGAGACGAACAACCGGGTGCAACGCACTACCGGGTGAAACGCACTACCGGGTGAAGCGGACGTCGACCTCCTCGACGCACGGCGTGACGCGGCCGCCGAGGACGACCGCGCCGATCCGCAGCCGGACGGAGGTGTCGGTGCCGTTCCAGAACACCGGCTCGGCAGCGGACAGCCGATACGTGCGGCCGCCGGCGTCGACGAGCTCGGCGCGGAAGTCCACCACGGCCGGCGCCGCCCACACCTCGACCGGCAGCCGCAGGACGGCCACGGCGGCATCGGGTCCGCTGGTCTCCGCCGGTCTCGACGCACTCCACTGCCCGGGCGAGCGGCCCGCCCGGACCCGCACGAGGACGAGGGCGAGACCCGAACAGGGGGCGACCGACCAGCGCAGGGACAGGGCGGCGCTGGGCTGGTCGGCCGAGGCGGTGCCCGGACCGGCGGTCAGCCGCGTCCAGGTGCGGCGGGTCGCGCCGGCGAGCACGGTGGCGGTGGACATCGCGGGTCTCCTGCGGATCGAGGGCGGCTGTGCACAGAGCGGTTCCCCGTCCGGGTGATACCTCTTGGATGCTCAGGTCTCCTGCGCGCTCACGCCTCCTGGGTGCTCAGGCCTACTGGGTGCTCAGGCGCAGCCGGTCCTTCACGGCGGCGACCAGTGCCGCGTCCCCGCCGATCGTGACCGCGGAGTCGGGCAGGCGGCCCCAGCCCCAGAGCAGCACGTCGGAGCCGGCGCCCGCGATCGTGGCCGCGGCGACCGGCCCGTCGAAGGCTTCGCCGGCCAGGCCCGCCACGGTCGCGCCGGTCGGCGTGAGCTCCACCCGCCAGCGCCGCTCGCCCACCACCAGGTCGAGCGGGAGGCCAACCCCGGCCTGCGGGTCCACGCCCGCCCAGTCCTCCTCCGAGGCATCGCTCCAGTCCCAGGACAGGTTGATCCCGAGCAGCTCGTCGATGCCGTCGAGGGCGAGCTCGGGGTCGACCGGCGACGCCCAGCCGGCGGCGCTCTGCACGTCGACCCGGTGCACGGCGGTCTCGTGCGCCATCCGCCGGCACCAGAAGCCCACGGTCTGGTCCGGCGGCCACCAGGTCGGCGCGTGGGCGTCCTCGGGGTGCGCGCCCAGCTCGGTCAGCAGCTCACCGGCCCACCGCCGCAGCGTTGCCACCGGGTCGGCCACGTCACCGGGAGCGGGCCACCCGATCGGTGGCCAGTCCGGTTCGGGAGCCTTGCCCAGCCGCACGCAGGTGATCTTGTGCTGGTACACCTCGGCCGTGTGCAGCAGCGCGTCCCGCACGGTCCAGCCCGGGCAGGTCGGCACCGCAAGGTCGAGGTCGATGACCGATGCGGTGTCGGCCATCAGCGCCGCGTCGACCTCGACGAGGTCCAGGTAGCGCCGCTGGGTGAGGGAATACCGCCGGGGCGCGTCGCCGCTGTCAGACGTACCGGCCGTGGACGTCTCGCTCATGGCTGTCGAGTCTGCACCGTCCTCGCCCGTCGGGGTACGGGCACCGGAGTGGGAGGATGGGATGGTGCTCGACCCGCAGAGCCTGGTCGCCGTCGAGCCGGACCTGCCGGCGCTCGGCTCGCCAGTGCTCGTCCAGGCCCTCGACGGGTTCATCGACGCGGGGTCCGGGCGCCGGCTGGCGCGCCAGCAGCTGGTCGCGGGTTCGGCCCAGGTCAGCGTGGTCGCCCGCTTCGACGTCGACCAGCTGCTCGACTACCGCGCGCGCCGTCCGGTCATGACCTTCGAGACCGACCACTGGACCGCCTACGACGCCCCGGAGCTCGTCGTCCTGCGGCTGACCGACGCCGCGGGCACGCCGTACCTGCTGCTGCAGGGCCCGGAACCGGACTATCAGTGGGAGCGGTTCATCGCGGCGGTGCGCGGCATCGTCGAGCGCTTCGGAGTACGGCTGACCGTCGGCCTCAACGCGATCCCGATGGCGGTCCCCCACACGCGCCCGATCGGCCTGACCGCGCACGGGACGCGGCAGGACCTGCTCGGCGAGCACACGCCGTGGCTGCGCACGGTGCTGGTCCCCGGCGCCGTGGGCAACCTCCTGGAGTACCGCCTGGGGCAGGCCGGCCACGACGCGGTGGGCTTCGCGGTGCACGTACCGCACTACGTGGCGCAGCTGGAGTACCCGGCCGCCGCCGTCGCCCTCCTCGACGCCGTCTCCCGGGCCAGCGGGCTGGTCGTGCCGACGTCGGACCTACGGGAGGCGGCAGCGCGTACCGAGGCGGACATCGCCGCCCAGGTCGCCGCCTCCCCCGAGGTGGCCGAGGTCGTGCGAGCTGTGGAGGCCCAGTACGACTCGTTCCTGGCCGAGCAGTCCTTCGGCATGGCCGACGCGGGGCAGCTCCCGACCGCCGACGAGCTCGGCGCGGAGCTCGAGCGCTACCTCGCCTCCCGCCGCGGCGAGGACCCACCGCTCGCCTGACCTCGTCCCGCCTCGCGGACGAGCTGTTCGGCGTTGGGCGG